>NZ_JBSWXD010000246.1:0-6478 GCF_056160425.1 Micromonospora sp. ABR4_055 | reverse complement strand
CCCCGCAGCCGCGGGGCCGGGCGCGCGGGACAGGCGGGCCGCGACCGCCGCACCGTGGGCCAGCGACCGGTCCGGCGTGGACACCGGGGTCACGTACCCGATCTCCGGCAGGCAGCGGGCCGCGACCGCCGCCTCGCCGGCCCGTACCACGGTGTCCTGGGTGGTCGCGGCGCCGACCGGGTCGACTGCCAGACCTGCGCCGGTCAACGTGCGGGCCGCCGACGTCGCCACCGGCCCGGTGCCGGCGACGGTGACCGTGGTCGACCGCAGCCGCTGCCAGGCCGCCGCCGGGTCGGCGGCCACCGACTCCAGCCAGCGGGCCAGGTCGGCCGGCGGCAGATCCGGTTCCTCCCGGTCGCCCCAGCCGGCCGGCACCTCGACCAGCATGTCGTGTTCCCGCAGTTGGTCGAGGAGCAGTCGGATGACCCGGTCCACCTCGGGCCGCCCGGCTGGCTGCGCCAGCCGCTGCGGTGTCAGCCCACCGGCCAGGTGCCGGGCGAGGACCTGCCACACCTTCCACACTCCGGCGCCGCCGCTGACGGTGAAGCTCGACGACCATCCGCGTACGTGCACCCCGGTGGCGGTCGGGGTGGCGAACACCACGGGCCGCAGCCGTACGACGATCTCCGCCGCCGACGGCACGGCGTGTTCGGCCACAACGCGGTCGGCCACAACGCGGTCGGCCACAGCGGGGGCGGTCACGGTACGGTCGGCCACAGCGGGGGCGGTCACGGTGCGGTCGGCGGAACCAGCTTCGGCGGTCGAGGGTCGCGGGCTCATCACGCCACCTCCTGTGCGGTCGCGGCCAACCTGGTCAGGTAGCCGTTGATCCGTTCCTGCCAGGTGACCCCGGTGATCCGCTCCGCTGCCCGGCTCAGCAGGTAGGCGGCGAGATAGCGCTCGGTCGGCCGGACGTCCAGCAGGCCGAGCAGCAGGTACAGCACATTGGTGGCGAACCGGTAGGTGACGAACTCCCGCTCGTACGGAACCCGGTCGAAGTCGATCTGCCGCAGCAGCTGGTGGTACTCGCTGTACTCGGTCCGGTCCGGATGCCAGCGGCGCACCGTGTCCGGGTCGCCGATCTGCTCGGCCCGGTCCAGGTAGCTGAACGCCGGCACCCGGGGCAGTTCGCCGCGCTGGTACGCGACCCCGGTCACCTCGGCGGCGGACACCGTCCACTGTTCCCACCCGCGTTCAACCGGGTCCAGCCCCGACTCCGGTCCCGGCTCCTGCGCGTGCGTCGGGGCGGCCAGCCGGGCGACCAGTGCGGTCGCCGGGTCGGCCGAGCGCCGCCACTGGGCGTCGAACGCCGCCCGCACCCGGCCGTCCGGGTCGTTGAGCACCAGGAACTCCTCCAGGTGCGACAGGAACGACTGGTGGCCGTTGCCGAGCCCGAGCGGGTAGCGGCTGGCGTGCAGCGCCATCGCGGTCAGGCAGGTCCGTACCCGGGCGGCGGCGCCGGCACCGGCGGCGGCCAACCCGTCGGCGGCGGCGGTGACCGCCGGCACCCCGAGGCGCAGCAGCTCGGCGCGGCACTCGACGGCCTCGGCGGAGCCGAACAGGGTAGCCATCGCGCTGTCGTCCACCGGCTCGACGCGGACCGTGTTGTCCGGGTGGATCGGCTGGTACGGCGGCGGCACCAGTTCGATCCGGCCGGCCTGCTCGGCCTGCGCCAGCAGATCGGCGACGCTGATCTGCTCGGTGCTGGGCCGCTCGGCGAGGTGCCCGCGCAGCCGGTGGGCGACCGCGGCGGCGACCACCGCCAGGTCCGCCGGGTCGACCTGGTCGCGGCGGGCCAGCCGGATCCGCAGGTGCGGGCCGTGCAGCCAGTGCCGTTCCAGGTGTACGGCGACCCCCTGGTCGGCGGCCCACCGGGCGGCCGGCAGCACCGCCGAGCGCAGTAGCGGCAGCTTGGTCGGCGAATAGTAGTAGCTGACGATGTCGAGGGCGTCAGTCATTGCCGCCCCACCCCTTCCGATAGGTTTCGGCGACCAGCTCGACGACCCGCCCGTGCGGGCTGCCGGTCCCCGGCACCGGCAGCGCCTCCTCGATCCGCACCGGTCCGTCGTGGCGGCCCAGCAGCCGAGGCAGGTTCCGCAGGTGCAGGGCGTTGTCCAGGTCGACGTACTGCGGTTTGGGCAGCGACAGGTAGCGCTGGTAGTCGTCCGGGCCGCCGCGTACGTCGACGCCGGCGGCGGCGACGAACACCTCGGCGGGCAGGCCAAGCCGGGCCCGCCAGCTGCTGACCGCGTCGAACGGCACGTCGCCGTCGGCGTCCAGGTCGGCACGCAGCCGCCCGGCGTCGTCGGTCGGCAACGTCCAGGACCGGCGACTGAGTACCAGGTCGTGGTAGCGCAGCCGGGTCCGGTGCCGGACACCGGCCAGCTCGCCGGTCGGCGCCAGCAGGCCGGGGCCGACCAGTCCGCTGCTGAGGTCGAAGTGCAACGGTACGGTCCGGTCCGGCATCACGAACGGGACGAGGAACCCGAGGTAGAGCACGTCCAGGTCGGCGCCGGTGTCGTCGCGGACCAGCCGCACCTGATCGGTGACCGGGTCGTGGCGCAGCCCGACCCGGTCGGCGAGCAGGTCGGCCCACCTCCCGTCCTCGCCCACCTCGTGGTCGACCAGCAACGGGTGCAGGTTGGCGTTGAACCCGGTGACCGGGCGGAACTGGGCCACCTGGGCGTGCCGCCCGGCGGTGGCCCGGATCTGCGCGGCCAGCTGCGTCTTCGCCTGCGGCGCCACCAGGTCCAGGAACCGGCTGGTGAACCGGCCCCAGCCGGCGTACACGTGGTTGAGCACCAGCAGGTCGTCGCCGTCGCGGCGGGCCGGCTGGACGAAGAACGCGTACGAGGCGGGCCGGGCGCTGACCCAGTCGGGCAGCGCGGCGGCGGCGTCCCGGACGATCTCCTCGGGCAGGGTGAACTCGGCCGCGTCGGTCGGCGCCGCCGCCCGGATCCGGGTTAGCAGCCCGGCCCGGGTGTCGGCCAGCTCCCGCAGCGCCGGGGTGACCAGGTCGGCGAACTCGGGGTCGGGGTTGATCACCCCGGACGGCGAGACCAGGTTGTACGCCCGCCACACCTGACTCATCTCGGTGGAGAAGTCGGCGGCGCGCTCGCAGCGTCCGCCCACGCCGTACCGGGCGACGAAGCGGTCCCGGACCAGCCGACGCAGCGGCAGGTACTGGTCGAACAGCTCGACCAGCCCGGCCAGGCGGGGCAGCCGGTCGGCGGCGGCGCGCCCGTGGCGCCGGCCCAGCCGCACCGGTTCGCGCAGCGCCACGTCCTCGGCCAGTACCGGTGCGTCGTACCAGGGCAGCCCCACCGCCTGGTACGCCGAGCGCCAGGTGTCGCGCAGCCGGCCCAGGGCGGCGGCCCGGTCGCCGGCCGCGATGGCTCCGAAGCCGCTGGTCTGCTCGTCGATCGCGATGAGCAGGTCGGCCAGGTCGCGGCGATGGTGCCGGTCCAGCCAGTCGGCGAGGTGCCGTACGGCCTTCGGGTCCTGCGGGTCGACGGGTTCGACGGCGAGCAGCAGCCCGGCGGCGAGCACCTGCCCGACGTAGCGGGTCGCGGCAGCGGTGGTGCGCGGCGGGCCGCCGGGCAGCCGGCGGGCCAGTTCGGCGACCAGGTCGCCGGGGGTGATGCCGGCCGGGCCGGCGGCCCGGGTCCGGTCGAGCAGCAGCCGCAGCGGTCCGGTGCAGGCCAGCGACACCTCCTCCTCCAGCACCGAGATGACCCGGTCGACGCCCTGCACCGGGCGGTCCCGGCGGAACGTCAGCTGGTCACCGGTGACGGTGATCGCGGCGGCCAGCCGGTGCGGCACCGTGTCGCGCAGCCCGGGGTCGGCGATCACTGCGGCGAGCAGCCGGGCCAGCAGGGTCCGGTTGGCCTGGGCGACGGCCACCGGCTGCCCGCCGGCCGAGGCCGCGGCACCGGTCGGATCGGCGCTGCCGGCCGGATCGGCGCTGCCGGCCGGGTCGGCCGGTGCCGCACCGCCGGCCGGCTCCGACACCGTGGTCCAGTTGCCCCAGGCGACGTAGGTGAACCAGGACAGCGGGCTGGTCTTCGCGGTGGCCCGCAGCGCGTACCGCAGCGCGTTGGGTTCGGACTTGCGGGCCCGGCTGTCCGGGTTGGCCCCGCCGGCGGCCGCGCGGTCGATCCCGCGTAGCAGGTCGGCGCCGGTGAGGGTGACCGCGCGGCGCAGTGGTTCGGCGGCGCAGACCGCGGCGAGCGCGGCGCGTTCCGCGCCGAGCGCGCCGGTGGCCAGCTCACCGAGCTCGGCGCGCACCTGCGCGGCCTGGCGCATGACGGCCAGCCAGGCCGGCAGGTCGGGCACCCGGTCGAGCAGGCCGTCGAGTTCGGCGACCCGGTCCGGCCGGGGCAGCCGTCCGTTGTGCACGTCGCGGCGCAGCGGCAGCACCGCCTTGCGGTGGAAGTCGGCCGGGTGCCCGTCGGCGCTGGCGTAGAGCGCGTCGGCGAGCCGGGGGGCCAGCTCGGTGATCCGCGACCGTAGCTCGACCAGCCGGCGCAGCGCGGCACGGAACTCGCGGGCACCGTCCGGCGTCGGCGGGTACGGCAGCGCGGCCAGCCGGACCAGCGCGTACGGTGCCAGGGTGGGGTCGGTCGCCGGCCGCCGGTCGGCGGTGGCCGGGACGACGGCGGCCTCGCTCATCCGTACCGCACCCCCTCGTCGCGCCGGAACGCGGCGCGGGCGAGCAGGGCGAACAGGGTCGTCCAGCCCAGCAGCAGGAAGGCGATCCAGCTCGGCCCGATCAGATGGTCGGCCCGGTCGATCAGCGCCAGCACGAAGTACTGGTACTGGTAGGTGGGCACGTACGGCACCACGGCGTGCAGCGCGGACGGCAGGAAGTCGATCGGCACGAACAGCCCGCCGAAGAACGCCAGCAGCATGAACAGCAGGTTGGCCAGCATCATCGCCGGCTGCGGGGCGAACCGGTAGCCGATCGCCATGCCGAGCAGGCCGAACGGGACGGCACCGAGCACCACCGCGCCGAGCCAGACCGGCCAGGCAGCCAGCGGCAGCCGCAGGTCGGTGGTGAATGCGGCGACGACCAGCAGCGGAATCCAGCTGACCACGTTGAAGCCGAGGACGTAGACCAGCCGGCCGGCGAACCGGGTCAGCGGGGACAGTGGCAGCAGCCGCAGCCGCTGCTCCCACGGGTTCTCCCGGTCGGCGGCGACGCCGGCGGCGAGCGAGGCGACCGTGACGTTGAGCGTGGTGTAGAGCAGGAACGGGGTGATCGCGTACTCGCTGCCCAACCCGAGGTCGGCGAAGCGGTTGGCATTGACCAGCCCGAACAGCAGGAAGAAGACCAGCGGGAAGCCCAGCGCCGGGGCCCAGTAGGCGGGCATCCGTAGCGTGTCGAGGGCGTGCGCGCGGGCGTGCAGCAGGACGTAGCGCATGTCAGGCCACCTTTTCGGCAACGCGGATCCCGGGCCGGGTGACGCCACCCGGGTCGGTGGACCGGCTGATCGTGCGGATCGCTTCCTCGAGGCCGACCCGTTCGACCCGGATGCCGGTGAACGGCACGTCGGCGCGGACCAGTGCCCGGACGGTGGCGTCCGGGTCGGCGGTGTAGATGTGGGTCCGGTTGCCGACGGTCTCCACCCGGTCGGCGGGGCCGGAGACGGCGATCGGCGGCAGCGCGCCGGTCACTTCGATGTCGACCAGGTGCAACCCGACCTCGGCGACCACCTCGGTAACCGCGCCGGTGCGGGCGATCTGCCCGCCGGTGACCACCACGACCTGTTCGGCGAGGTGTTCGGCCTCGGCCATGTCGTGGGTGGTGAGCAGCACCGCGCTGCCGGCGGCGGCGACGGCGGCGATCGCCGTCCACAGTCCGTCGCGGCTGTCGGCGTCCAGGCCGGTGGTCGGCTCGTCGAGGAAGAGCAGTTCGGGGCGGCCGACCAGGGCGGTGGCCAGGGCGACCCGGCGGCGCTGGCCACCGGAGAGGCTGCCGCACCGTTTGGTCAGGAACGGCCCGAGGCCGAGCTGCTCGACCAGGTCGGCGCGGGGCACCGGGTCCGGGTAGTGGGCGGCGACCAGGGCGAGGGTCTCGGCGACGGTGAGCCGCCAGGGCAACGCGGTGCGCTGCGGGGTGAGGCCGAGTCGGCCCTTGATCCGTACGTCGGCGGGATCCCCGCCGAGCACCTCGACCCGACCCGAGCCGGGGCGGCGCAGACCAGCGAGAATTTCGATCATGGTGGACTTGCCGGCGCCGTTGGGGCCGAGCACGGCGGTGACCCCGGCGGGCACCACGAGGGATACCGCGTCGAGCGCGACCACTTTGCCGTACGTCTTGGTGACACTGTCGAGACGGGCGAAGACTTCCACGAGCACTCCTTGGGCATGTGACGGGCGGAGGGGGGGGGGGGGGCCCCCCCCCCCCCCCCCCCCCCCCCCCCCCCTCCCCCCCCCCCCCCCCCCCCCCCCCCCCCCCCCCCCCCCCTTCCCCCCC
>NZ_JBSWXD010000245.1:0-6491 GCF_056160425.1 Micromonospora sp. ABR4_055 | reverse complement strand
TTTTTCGTTGTGTTGCGTATTCTCGCCCCCCCAACCCACACCCCTGGCCAACGGTCGTCACCGGCTGGCCTTGATCCGCTGCGGTTCATCGACCCGACACGCCGGGCGGCAGTCCGATGAGCCGAAGTGGATCACTGCTGCGGGGGCGGGCTGAGTCTGCGCCGGACGTGGCCCATGCCCATCGCGGTCCGGTCACCGAAGCCGGCGTAGCTGGCGAACGCCGCCAGGGCGTCCACCGCCCGCCGCGCGTCGCCGGGCACCCCCGACGCCTCCGCCAACTGGAAGGTCACCGAGCCGACCGTGCCCCGGCGGAACCGGTGCTGCGGGTTACGCTGCCCCGGCTCCACCAGGTGCGTGACCATCCGCAGTTGGGCGTCGACCGCCTCCAGATGGTCGACGACCGCCGGCTCCGCCGACGTCGGCAACGCCACCTCCCCGGCGAACGCGTCCCAGCGCCGGGTCAGGTTGGTAAACACCCGCTCCGCGTCCGGCCAGGGGCGCTGGCGGCGGGCACCGTCCCCGCGTCCGGTGGCGAACCCGACCGGGGTCAGCAGGTCGTACGCCCAGGTGGTGGCGGCCGGGTCGGCGCCGGTGGCCAGCTCGGCGTACGACACCGCGTGCACGGCGACGTCGACGGTGCGGTACCGGGTCTGTGCGATCTGATGCCCGGCGGCGTGGTGCAGCGCGGCGAGCACCGGGGCGGCGTACGCGTCGATCAGCAGGCCGGCCACGATCCGGGCCGGCTGCCCCGGTGTCGACGGTGGCCGGCCCTGCTCGTCGAGGACCGGGCTGAGGGTGAACGGCTTGTACCGGGGGCTGTCGTGCATGATCGCGGACAGCTCCGGGTCGACGGCGCGGACCGCTTTGAGGAACGCGGCGTAGACGGCCGGGCCGGTGTGCGGCGGCGGGACCGCCGTGGCGGCGGTCGGCACCAGGGAGACGACGATCTGGGTGGGCATCGGCCGGCGTACCCTCTCGGTCTGGTGTGGTCGGTGAGTGCCCCCACTCAAGCAGACCGGCGCCAACGGGCCGGGGGATCCGCTGCCCGACCCGGTCGGGGTCGGGCAGCGGATCGGGTCCGGATTCGGTCCGAACTCGGGTTCGCTCAGGACGCGGTGCAGCTCAGATCGGTCGGCGTGGTGCCAGGACCGGAGCCGACGAAGCCGACCGTGGTGGCGGCGTCCGGCGCGAGGGCCCCGTTGTACGGCTCGTTGCGTACCGTGTTCACCCCGCCGGACGTGGTCAACCGGCCGTTCCACAGCGACCCGATCGACGTACCGCTCGGGTTGGTCCAGGTGAGCGTCCAGCCGGAGATCGCCGAGGTGCCGGTGTTGCGCACCTCGATGCTGCCCTGGAAGCCGCCCTGCCAGCTGCTGGTCACCGTGTACGTCGCGGTGCAGCCGTCGTCGCCGGGGCCGCCGTCGTCGGCCGCGGTGGTGACCGTCCGCGCCGGTGAGGCCGGCGAGACGTTGCCGGCGGCGTCGCGGGCCCGCACCGTGAACGTGTAGCTGGTCTCGGCGGTCAGGCCGGACACGGTGTACGCGGTGCCGGAGACCGTGGCGACCAGGGTGGCCGGCGCACCGCCGGTCGACCGCAGCACCTGGTACGAGGTGACGCCGACGTTGTCGGTCGACGCCGCCCAGGTCAACGTCACCGAGTCGGCGGTGACGTCGCTGGCGGTCGGCTGGCCGGGCGCGGTCGGCGCGGTCACGTCGTCGTCCCCGCCGCCGTCGCTGTAGCGCTGCGCGAGGCTGATCCCGGTGGTGGAACCGGCCCCGCCGAGCGGCACCTGGTGGTCGAGGCTGACGAACTTGCCGTCGTGCTGCCACAGTGCCGGCTTGAGCACCTGGTTGTACTTGACCTCGTCCCAGCTGGTCCAGTCGTCGAGCAGCAGGCCGCCGGTGTCACCGGAGTTGGGGTTCAGCGACCAGAACGTGTGGTGGATGCCGTAGTCGATCATCAGGTCGCGCAGGGCGTGCAGCCACTTGTCCTGCCGGGCGTCCTGGCCGTACCGGCCGCCCCATTCGCCGATCAGCAGCGGCGCGGTGTCGTCCTCGTGGATGTAGAGCCAGTTGGGCCGCCACACGTCCTCGGTCAGCGACGCCTTGTCGAACTCGCCCTGGAACCACGGCTGCTCGTATACCAGCGGGCCGTAGTCGTGCGGGGAGTAGACCAGCTGGTCCTGGTTGGCGCCCAGGTCGACCGGGTGCTCGGCGACGCCCCGCAGGTTGCCGCCCCACCAGTTGTAGAAGTAGTTCGGGCTGAGGTCCGGGTTGGTGTTGGGGGAGTCCCAGTCGGCGTGCGGGCGCGGGTAGACCTCGATGCCTTCGCAGAGGATCAGCAGGTCGGGGTTGATCGCCAGGATCCGTCGGCCGGCCGTCTCGCAGGCGTGCTTGAAGTTGTCCTGGTCGGTCGAGGAGTCCCACTTGGCCCGCTGCGGGTCGTTCGGGGTGCCGTGCGGCTCGTTCTCGATGTCCATCGCGACGATCGTGTCGTTGTCGCGGTAGCGCTCGGCCACCCACTCCCAGCCCTGGTAGAAGTCCTCCGGCGTGATCGAGCCCTTGAACCACATCGGGTAGAGGTGGCCGGAGTTGTCCGCTTCGGCGCTGTGCACGTCCAGCATGACCTTCAGCCCGTACTGTTCGCACAGGTCGAGCCAGTAGTCGAAGATCTGCAGGTTGTTCAGCCCGTCGAGCTCGGGATTGACGTACGCGTTGATGTTGGGCCGGGCCAGCGGCTGGCCGGCCTTCCACTCCAGCAGCAGCTGGGTCGAGATCGGCACCCGGACGATGTTGATGCCGCGCTGTGCCATCGCGCGGGTGACCGCCTCGATGTTGGCCGACCACAGGCCGTGGAAGACCCGCTCGGTGGCGTTGTAGCCGAACCAGTTGGCCCCGGTGAGCCACACCTGGTTGCCGGCCTCGTCGACGATCGTGTTGCCGTCGGTGTGCAGCCAGTCGTTCGCCGGTACGGCCTGAGCGGCCGCGGCCGCGGCTGATGTGGTGGCTGTGGCTGATGTGGTGGCTGACGTGTCGGTGCGGGCAGCCGGTGGGGCGGCGGCTGCCGTGGCGGGGGTGGTCGGGACGGCGGCGACCGCTCCGAGCAGCAGGCCGGCCGCCATTGTGGCGGCCCACCGTGTCCGTATCGACGGCATGTAGAGGTTCTCCTGTCGTGGGTTGGGCGATCGTGGGAGCGCTTCCATCGACAGAGATTACGACGTACCAAGGTCGTAATGGAAGGACGTGGTCCCGGCGGGCGTACCGCTGGGCCCGTCCGGGCTGTTGCAGATCCATTGACTTCCATTTTGTGGCTCCCGTAGGGTTGCAACGACGGCCTTCGATAGCGACGCGGTGACTTGGAGCCGGCATCGTGTGTCGCCCCGGGCGAAGGCGAGCAGGGCCGCCCTGGCGAGCCCGCCCGTACGGCGACCTGGTCGGCGCGTACTTCGCCAGCCACCCGGCGAACCAGAACGCCACCGTACGGATCGAGGACAGCTCGCACCCGTCGACCGCCGGGCTGCCGACCGCGTGGAACCGCTACGACGAGCGGTACAACTACCGGACCAACCCACGCTCGGACAACCACATCCTGGCCACCGTGGACGAAAGCACGTACACCGGCGGCACGATGGGCAGCGACCACCCGATCGCGTGGTGCCGGGGCTACGACGGTGGCCGCTCCTGGTACACCGGCATGGGCCACACCAACGAGAGCTTCAGCGACGCGAACTTCCGCCGCCACGTGCTGGGCGGCATCCAGTACGCCGCGCAGGTCACCGGCAACTGCTCGACCAGCCAGATACCACCCGGCTACAGCCAGGTCACCCTGGCCAAGGGGGTGGCCGAGGTCGGCGAGCCGATGGGCATGACCGTGCTGCCGAACCGGGGCGTGCTGCACACCTCCCGCGAAGGCACCATCCGCTACACCGACGCGGCCGGCAACACCAAGGTGGCGCTGACCATCCCGGTGTACACCCACGACGAGGAAGGTCTGCAGAGCATCAAGGTGGACCCGAACTTCGCCATCAACCGATGGGTCTACGTGTACTACTCGCCGCCGCTGTCCACCCGGGCGGCGACGCGCCGTCGACCGGCTCGGCGTCGCAGTTCGCACCGTTCAACGGACACAACCGGCTGTCCCGCTTCGCGGTCAACGCCGACCACACCCTGGACCGGGCGTCGGAGGTGACGGTCCTGCAGGTCCCGACCAGCCGCGGCATGTGCTGCCACGTCGGCGGTGACATCGACTTCGACGCGGACGGCAACCTCTACCTGTCGACCGGAGACGACACCAACCCGTTCGACTCCAGCGGCTACACGCCGATCGACGAACGGTCCAACCGCAACCCGGCGTACGACGCGCAGCGTACCGCCGGCAACAGCAACGACCTGCGGGGCAAGGTGCTGCGGATCCGGCCGAGTGCAAACGGTGGGTACACCATCCCGGCCGGCAACATGTTCCCGGCCGGCACGGCGAACACCAAGCCGGAGATCTACGCGATGGGCTTCCGTAACCCGTTCCGGATGTCCGTGGACAAGGCGACCGGCGTCGTCTACCTCGGCGAGTACGGGCCGGACGCCGGCACCGCCGACCCCAACCGCGGGCCGGCGAACCATGTCGCGTTCGAACGCATCGCCCAGCCCGGTTTCTACGGCTGGCCGTACTGCTCGAACTACAACACGCCGTACATCGACTTCACGTTCCCGTCCGGCCCCTCCGGTGCACCGTTCAACTGCTCCGGCGGCCCGGTGAACAACTCCCCGAACAACTCCGGTATCACCCAACTGCCCCCGTCCCAGCGGGCCTGGCTGCCGTACGGTGGCGAGCAGAACCCGCCGGAGCTGTGCTGCGGCAGCCTGTCTCCGATGGACGCCGTGGTCTACAACTACGACGCCTCGCTCGCCTCCGAAGTGAAGTTCCCGGCGTCGATGGACGGCAAGGTGTTCATCGGCGAGTTCGGCCGGCGGTGGATCAAGACGGTCACGGTCACCGGCTCCGGCGGGGTGGGCTCGATCGACCCGTTCCCGGACTACACCGGCACCCAGGTGATGGACCTGGAGTTCGGGCCGGAGGGTGCACTCTACGTGCTCGACTACGGCACCGGCTGGGGCAGCGGCGACGCCAGCTCGGCGGTGTACCGCATCGAGTACAGCTCCGGCGGCGGCCGATCGCCGATCGCCGCCGCGTCCGCCGACCCGACCACCGGCAACGCGCCGCTGACCGTACAGTTCAGCTCGGCCGGGACCAGCGACCCGGACGGGGACGCCATCACGTACGCGTGGGACTTCACCACGGACGGCAGCACCGACTCGACGCAGCCGAACCCGTCGTACACGTACACCAGCAACGGCGAGTTCACGGCGACGCTCACGGTGCGCGACAGCACCGGCCGCAGCGCCACCGCGAGCGTGGTGATCGGGGTGGGCCGGCCGACGGTCACCCTCGACCTACCAAGCAACGGCCGGCTGTTCGAGTTCGGTGACGCCATCCCGTTCGAGGTGACGGTCACCGACCGGAACGCGCCGACCATCGACTGCAGCCGGGTGAAGGTCAACTATCTGCTCGGGCACGACAGCCACGCTCACGGCATCTCCAGCGCCACCGGCTGCTCGGGCACCCTGCAGACCACCGTGGACGGCGAACACGACCCGAACGCGAACATCTTCGGAGTCATGATCGCCGAGTACACCCCGGTGGGCGCGACCATCCCGGTGACCTCGACGCAGACGGTGCTGCAGCCCCGGACCCGCCAGGCCGAGCACTACGGCGACCAGCAGGGCACCACCCTGGTGGAGAAGCCCTCCGCCCACGGCGGCAGCGCGGTCGGCTACATCGAGAACGGCGACTGGATCTCGTTCACCCCGTACAACCTGGCCGGGGCCACGTCGTTCACCGCCCGGGTCGCCTCCGCCGGCTCCGGCGGCACCATCTCGCTGCGGACCGGCTCGGCGTCGGGACCCGTCATCGGTACGGCGACCGTGAGTCCGACCGGCGACTGGGAGACCTGGACCACCGTCACCGGCACGCTCACCCCACCCAGCGGTACGCAGAACCTGTTCCTCGTCTTCACCGGTGGCTCCAGCTACCTGTTCGACGTCGACGAGTTCACCTTCCGCGGTGGCGGCACGACCCCGCCGCCGTCCACCGGGCCGTCGTGCTCGGCGGCGTACTCGGTGATCGGGCAGTGGCAAGGTGGCTTCCAGGGTGAGGTACGGGTCACCGCCGGATCAACGTCGAGCGGCTGGACGGTCACCTGGACGTTCAACGGCGGGCAGACCGTCAGCCAGTCCTGGAGTGCCACGGTCACGTCGAGCGGTGCCAACGTGACCGCACGCAATGTCTCTTACAACGGGTCGCTCGGCGCCGGAGCCAGTACGACGTTCGGCTTCATCGGCTCGGGCAACAACGGAGCCAACGTGTCGTCGCTGAGCTGCACCGCCAGCTGATCGACAAGGGCTGCGGGGGGGGGGGGGAGGGGGGGGGGGGGGGGG
>NZ_JBSWXD010000244.1:0-6529 GCF_056160425.1 Micromonospora sp. ABR4_055 | reverse complement strand
GGGGGGGGGGGAGGGGAGGGGGGGGGAGGGGGGGGGGGTGGGGGGTGCTGACTTCCTTTACCGGGCGATTACTTGCGTGTGGGCTTTCCCGGTCTGGTGGCCGCGGTGCAGCAGGGTGACCGCCCAGCCGCGGGCCAGCGCGTCCTCGACGACGCACCGGCCGACGAACCCGGTGCCGCCCAGCATCAGCAGTCGCATACCACCACTGTGCCGTCCGGCCCGACGACGCGGAAGACCGTCACGCTGCCAGCGAAACCCACCACAGGTTACCGTCGGGTAGTAACGGCTGTGCGTGGCGAGGAGGATCGATCATCGTGGACCGGTACGTCCAACCTGTGCCCGCCCCCGGCGACCCGTACCGCACCGACTGGCTGCTCGACCGGTGGCTGCGCCGCCGGATCGACCCGGCCGCGCACACCGCCGCCCGGCCCCGGCTGGCCGCCCTCGCCGCCGACGTCACCGGCCCGCTGCGGGCCGCGCACACCGACGCCGAGCAGCACCCGCCCCGGCTGGTCCGCTACGACCCGTGGGGCCGGCGCGTCGACCGGGTCGACACCTGTGCCGGCTGGCAGCGGCTACGGGCCGCCGCCGCCCGGCACGCCCTGGTCGCGCTGCCGTACCGCGCCGACACCCGCGCCGCCTTCGGCCCGGACACCCGGGTGGTGCAGCACGCCCTGCTGCACCTGTACGCGCCGGAGTCGGCGACGTTCTCCTGCCCGGTGGCGATGGCCGACGGGGCCGCCGCGCTGTTGCGCCACCCCGACGTCGACCCGGCGGTCCGCGACACCTGGCTGCCCCGGCTCACCGCCACCGACCCCGCCGCCGCGATCACCAGCGGCCAGTGGATGACCGAAGCCCAGGGCGGCTCCGACCTGTCCGGGTCGACCACCGTGGCGCGCCCCGACGACGACGGCGGCGACGGTTGGCGGCTGACCGGCGAGAAGTGGTTCTGCTCCGCGATCGACTCGGCGGTCGCGGTCGCCCTGGCCCGCCCGGTCGGCGCCGTCGGCGGCAGCCGCACGCTCGTGCCGTTCCTGGTGCCCCGCTACGCCGCCGACTCGCCGCTGGCCGCCGCCGGCACCGACCCGCACGCACCCGCCCCGGCGTGCGGGTGCACCGGCTCAAGGACAAGCTCGGCACCCGGGCGCTGCCCACCGCCGAGGTCGGCCTGCGCGACGCCGTACGCGCTGCCGCTGGGCGACCCCGCACGGCCCGGCCTGGCCCGGGCGATGACCCTGGTGGTGGTGACCCGGCTGCACAACGCCTCCGCTGCGGCCAGCGGGATGCGCCGCGGACTGGCGTACGCGCACGCCTACGCCACCGCCCGCCGGGTCGCCGGCGGCCGGCTGGTCGACTCCCCGGCGCACCGTGGCCTGCTCGGCACCCTCGCCGTCGACGCCGCCGGCGCGTTCGTCCTCGCCGGCCACGTGTTCGACCTGCTCGGACAGGTCGAGGCCGGCGTCGCCGGCCGGTCGACACCCGGCGGACCGGACGCCACCGCCGAGGTGGACCCGGCGGCCGAACTGCGGCTGGCCGCACCGCTGGCGAAGCTCGCCACCGGCCGGCTCGCGGTCGCCGCCGCCAGCGAGTACGTCGAATGTTTCGGCGGCGCTGGTTACGTCGAGGACACCGGCGTGCCCCGGCTGCTGCGTGACGCCCAGGTGCTGCCGATCTGGGAGGGCACCACCACGGTGTTGGCGTTGGACGCGCTGCGGGCGGTGACCCGCGAAAAGGCCGCCGGGCCGCTGCTGGCCCGGGTCGACCGGGCGGCCGCCACCGCCGCCGACCCCGAGGTGGCCGCGGCGCTCACCGACGCCGCCGGGCGGCTGCGTACGGACCTGGCCCGGGTCGCGGCCGACCCGGGTGGGGCCGACACGGCAGCCGGCGCGCGCCCGCTGGCGCTGCGGACGGCGTACACGTTGGCCGCCGCGCTGCTCGTCGACCTGGCCGACGAGCCCGGTGTCGGGGGATCCGGTCGCGGCACTGACGCGGCGGGTTCCGACGAGACCGACGCCGCCCAGGTGGCGGCCCGGCTGTGGGCCCGACGCTGGCTGGTCGGTGCCGACATCGCCGCCGACGCCCACCGGCACCTGGAACTGCTCAGCCGGACCTGAGTCCCGTCGCCCGGGCGGGCCGGCGGCCATGAGCAACCGAGCCTGCGCGTCCGCGCATCACCCGGCGGCCGGGCATCGTAGCGCAACGTCCCGGATTGTCCACCAATGTCGTGTGTCGGCGCGCGCGACGCCGCCGACAGGGTGCACGATCTCTGACATGGGTTCGCTGGAGATCGGCCCGGGCGTGTGGGCCGTCACGCTCGTCGTCATCATCGCGTTGCTCGCCCTCGACCTGGCGGTAGCGGCGATCCGACCGCACGCCGTCGGGTTCGGTGAGGCGGTCGCCTGGTCGGTGTTCTACGTCGCGGTCGCCGTCGTGTTCGGCCTGGTGTTCATGGCCTGGGCCGGCGGCGACTACGGCACCGAGTACTTCGCCGGCTACCTGGTGGAGAAGAGCCTGTCCGTCGACAACCTGTTCGTCTTCGTCATCATCATCAGCACCTTCGCCGTTCCCGAGGAACATCAGCACAAGGTGCTCACCTTCGGCATCATCGCCGCGCTGGTCCTGCGGGCGATCTTCATCGCCGCCGGCGCCACCCTGCTGAACCTGTTCTCCTTCATGTTCCTGGTCTTCGGCCTGCTGCTGATCTTCACCGCCGTGCAGCTGTTCCGGCACCGCAACGAGGACCCCCAGGTCGACGACAACGTGCTGGTCCGCGCCACCCGGCGGGTGCTGCCGGTGACACCGGACTACGTCGACGGGCGGCTCGTCACACGCCTCGACGGTCGCCGTGTCGTCACCCCACTGTTCATCGTGCTGGTCGCGATCGGCAGCACCGACCTGCTGTTCGCCCTCGACTCGATCCCCGCCGTGTTCGGTGTCACCCAGCAGCCGTACATCGTCTTCGTCGCCAACGCCTTCGCCCTGATCGGGCTGCGGGCCCTGTTCTTCCTGGTGAAAGGCCTGCTGGACCGGCTGGTCTACCTGTCCACCGGGTTGGCGCTGGTACTGGCGCTGATCGGCGTCAAGCTGGTGCTGCACTGGGGCCACACCCTCGACGACCGGGTCCCCGAGGTGCAGACCCCGGTGTCGCTGGGGCTGATCCTGGTGATCCTCACCGTCACCGTCGTCGCCAGCCTGGTCAAGGTCCACCGCGACCCGACCGCCCGCGCCCACGCCGGTTCGCTGCGCGGCCACGACGACCAGCAGCGGCAACGGTGACCTGCCGGATCCGGTGAGACGCTCAGCCGGACCTGGCGACGCGGGCGGCCCGCGCCGCCGCGATCCGGTACGCCGGGTCCCGGTCCAGGTTGTACCGGTCCCGGTCGTACCGACGGGTGGTCCGCGGATCGGCGTGACCCATCGCGTCCTGCACGTCCTCCAGCGGCACCCCTTCGGCGCGGGCGGTGGTGGCGAACGCATGCCGCAGCGAGTGCGGCGACAGCCGGTCCCACGCCGGCAGACCGGCGGCCCGGGCCAGCCGCCGGACCAGCCGGAACACGGCGTGCCGGTCCAGCCGCGCGCCGCTGGCGGTGGCCAGCAGCGGGCCGTCGAGCGCATCGGCCGCGACACCGGCGGCCCGGGCCCGGACTGCCAGGTACGCGTCGAGCACCGCCGCCGTGTCCGGCGCCAGCGCCCGGCGGCGGGCCCGGCCGCCCTTGCCGACGAACCGGACGCTGCGGTGCCCCCGCTCGTCGCCGACGTCGGCGACGTCGAGGCTGACCAGTTCACCGACACGCAGCCCCAGGTCGGCCAGCAACGCCAGCACGGCGAGGTTGCGCGCACCGCTCGCCCCGGTGTCGGCGCGGGCCGCCGCGAACAACGCGTCGACCTGGTCGGGGCTCAACCCGACGGTCGCCGAATGGTCCCGGTCGATCCGCGGCCGGTCCGCGTCGGTCACCGGGTTGGCCGGTACCGCCCGCAGCCGCACCAGGAACGCGTACCAGCTGGACATGGCGGACAGTTTGCGGGCCACCGTCGCCGGGGTCAGCAGCCGGCCGCTGCGCGGATCGACGGTGGCCTCCAACGTCCGGGCGTAGGCGTTGACGTCCAGGAACGACGCCTGCAGCGGGTCGAGCCCGGTGGCGGTGCACCACGACAACCAGCCGGTCACGTCCCGGCGGTAGGCGGCCCGGGTGTGCTCGGACAGCCGACGGTTACGCAGCCACGCCTCGGTGAAGTCGACCGGGGCGGTGGCGGCGGGCAGGCCGCGGTCGACCGGCCGGGGGACGAGACCGGGGGTGGTGGGGCGACGCATCGCAGCAGGATGCCAAAGCCGGCGTCACCGACGACGCCGAAACGCCGTACGTGATCTTTCCGCGCTGTTCGTGACCTCGGCCGGCCGGCCAACGGCGGCCGCGACCTGCGGTGCGGCGCGGTCAGGACATCCGGACGATCTGGCCGGTCACGTAACGGGCCTGGTGCGAGGCCAGCAGGGTGACGACCTCGGCGACGTCCTCCGGGCGGGCGATACGGCTCAGCGGACTCGAACCGGTGATCTGCTTCTCCACCTCCGGCGTCACCCAGCCGGTGTCGGTGACCGGCGGCTGCACAATGTTCGCGGTCACTCCGTACGGGGCGAGTTCGGCGGCGGCCGACATGGTGTAGTTCTCCTGTGCGGCCTTGGCCGCCCCGTACGACACCTCCTCGGGAAAGCCGTGCGGGCCGCCGGAGGTCAATCCGACGATCCGCCCCCAGCTGGCCTTGCGGGCCAGGTGCCGGCGGGCGAACTCGGCGATCAGCAGCGCCGGGGCGCGGGCGTCGACGGCGAACTGGCGGTCGAAGGTGCCGGCGTCGACGTGGGTCAACGGCCGGCCGAACCGGTCCCGGCTGTCCGGCCGGAACGTGTCGCTGAGCCAGCCGCTGGCGTTGTTGACCAGGATGTCGACCGGGCCGAACGAGGCCGCCGCCTCGTCGAACAGCCGAGCCGGGGTGGCCGGGTCCGCCAGGTCGGCCTCCACGGCCACCGCTTTGCCGCCGGCGGCGACGATCCGGTCGACGACGCTGCGTGCGTCCTGGGCACGGACCTGCCCGTACTGGGCGGGAAACGACGGATCGTCGGCGTAGGAGGACGGGTCCATCCGCAGGTACGCGGCGAGCACCGCGGCGCCCTGGGTGGCCAGGGCGAGCGCGATCGCCGCGCCGATGCCCTGGTTCGCGCCGGTCACGATCGCGACGTGCCCGGTCAACCGGGGGTCGATCATCTTCCCAGGATGCCCGGCCGGCGACACCGGCGCGAGGCGTTTGCCGGCTTGTCCCCCGCCGGACATGACGAGTCCCCGCCCGGTGCGCTCCGGCGCCGGGCGGGGACCCGGTGGTGGGTTTCAGTTGCTGAGCTGCCGGCGGCCGTCGTCGCCGACACTGATCGAGACCCGGCGCGGCTTGGCGCGCTCCGCCACCGGGATCCGCAGGGTCAGCACGCCGGCCTCGTAGCCGGCCTCCAGCTTGTCGGTGTCGAGGGTGTCGCCGAGGAACAGTTGCCGGGTGAAGGTGCCCATCGGCCGCTCGGCGGCGACGAGTTCGATCTTGTCGCCGGTGGGGCGGTGGCGCTGGGCACGCACCGTCAGGACGTTGCGTTCCACGGTGCACTCGATGCTGTCCGGGTCGACGCCGGGCAGGTCGAACGCGGCGTAGAACCAGTCGCCGTCACGGTAGGCGTCCAGGTGCATGACGGCCGGACGGGTGGTGGTGCCGAAGAACTGCTCGGCGATCCGGTCGATCTCCCGGAACGGGTCGGTGCGCATCAACATTGTCGGACCTCCTCACGGGTGCGGGCTTCTCACTCCCTCAAGTTGAGCCCCGCAGACTCAACTTACTTATAGCTATAGCGCGCAACCCTGAGAGCGTCAAGTCGTCCCGTACGCGGGACAAACCGGTCGACCGGACCCGCTGGCGCGTGGACCCCCGCTGTGCACGCCTTCCTCGCCCACCTGCACGACGCCGGGTTCGGCGGCGCACCCCGACCGCTCGGCGTCGACGCCGCCGGCCGCGAGGTGCTGACCTACCTGCCCGGAACGGTCCCCTGGCCGGACCGGTTCGACCTGCTCGGCCCAGACGCGGCCCTGCGCCGGGTCGGCCGCCTCGTACGCGACCTGCACGACGCGGCCGCCAGCTTCACCCCACCACCGGGTGCCGTCTGGCGGCGGCTCATCCCACCCGACGGCACCGATCTGGTCCTCCACCACGACCTCGCGCCCTGGAACCTGGTCGTCGGCGACCGCTGGGCCTTCATCGACTGGGACACCGCCGCGCCGGGCACCCGGCTGTGGGACCTCGCCTACGCGGCCAAGGCGTTCGTGCCGCTGACCGCCGACCCCGCCTGGCAGCGCCCCGACGCCGCCCGCCGGCTACCGGAATGCGGGCCAGTGCTCCGGCCTTCAGGCCGGGGGTGAAGGCCCGCGCTGGGAGGGCCGCCAGGGCCCGAGCAGTGCCCTGACCTGGCCGGTTCTGCTGCTCGATGTACTGCGTCACGATG
>NZ_JBSWXD010000243.1:0-6595 GCF_056160425.1 Micromonospora sp. ABR4_055 | reverse complement strand
CGGCAGCGGCGGGCGTCGCGGCCGGCGGTCCGGCCGGTGCCACGGCGGTGCCGGCGGTCGGCGCGGCGGCGGGAGCGACGGTCACCGGTGCAGCAGCAGCGGCAGCCACCGGTACGCCGGCTGCCAGCCGACGCTCCATCCGCTCCATCCGCTGCAGCAGCGCCCCCGTCGACTCCTCGGCCCCGGGCAGCAGCATCCGAGCGCAGACCAGCTCCAGCAGCAGCCGTGGCGCGGTGGTGCCGCGCATCTCCACCAGGCCGTTGTGCACCGTGTCGGCGCACCGCGACAGCGTCGCCGGGCCGAGCCGCTCGGCCTGGGCGGTCATCCGGTCGATCTGGTCGGGTGGCCCGTCGATCAGCCCTTTGCTGACCGCGTCCGGCACCTGCTGCAGCACGATCAGGTCCCGCAACCGCTCCAACAGGTCGGAGGCGAACCGGCGGGGGTCGTGCCCGGCCTCGGCGACCCGGTCGACGGTTGCGTAGGCGGCGGCACCGTCACCGGCGGCGAGGGCGTCACACATCTCGTCCAGCAGGGCGCTGTCGGTGACGCCGAGCAGGGCCACCGCCCGTGGGTAGCTGACCCCCTCCGGGCCGGCACCGGCGATCAACTGGTCGAGCACCGACAGGCTGTCCCGGGCGCTGCCGCCGCCGGCCCGCACCACCAGCGGGAAGACCGCCGGGTCGACCTTGACACCCTCGGCGGAGCAGAGCTGCTCCAGGTACGGCCGCAGCACCCCCGGCGGGATCAGCCGGAACGGGTAGTGGTGGGTCCGCGACTTGATCGTGCCGAGGACCTTCTCCGGCTCGGTGGTGGCGAAGATGAACTTGACATAGTCCGGCGGCTCCTCGACCAGCTTGAGCAGCGCGTTGAAGCCGGCCGACGAGACCATGTGCGCCTCGTCGATGACGTAGATCTTGAACCGGCTGCTGGCCGGCGCGAAGAAGGCGCGTTCGCGCAGCTCACGGGCGTCGTCGACGCCGCCGTGGCTGGCCGCGTCGATCTCGATGACGTCGATCGAGCCGCTGCCGTCGGCAGCCAGGGCGCGGCAGGAGTCGCACTTGCCGCACGGCTCCGGCGTCGGTCCCTGCTCGCAGTTGAGCGAGCGGGCCAGGATTCGGGCGCTGGAGGTCTTGCCGCAACCGCGCGGCCCGGAGAAGAGGTACGCGTGGTTGAGTCGCCCGGTCCGCAACGCCTGCGACAACGGCTCGGTGACGTGCTCCTGGCCGATGACCTCGGCGAACGTCCTCGGCCGGTACTTGCGGTAGAGCGCCA
Organism: Micromonospora sp. ABR4_055; assembly: GCF_056160425.1. NCBI lineage: Bacteria > Bacillati > Actinomycetota > Actinomycetes > Micromonosporales > Micromonosporaceae > Micromonospora > Micromonospora sp. ABR4_055. The sequence goes on along the minus strand of NZ_JBSWXD010000243.1, from coordinate 5,323 downwards.
GTGCCACCCTCACCGCCTCCTTCCGACCAGGCAGGGTTCCACGCCGGGAGCCATTCTGCGCGGGCGGGCCGGCGACCGCCACCCCGGGGCAGGTCCCCCGGCCGGCCCCGGAGACGAAAGGGCCCCCCGTGCACCCGCCAGAGCTCGCTTATCCTTGCTGCCTTCCGGCCCTGGGGAGGTTCACGAGATGCACGCCGCACGAGGGGTTGGCCCCACTGTACCCCGGGCGGTGGGCGGCCGTCGGCGACCCCGGCCCGTGCTGACCGCCACGTCCGCAGCCTGTATCGTGTCGTGCGGAGGATTCGCCTAGAGGCCTAGGGCGCACGCTTGGAAAGCGTGTTGGGTTCACACCCTCACGAGTTCGAATCTCGTATCCTCCGCTCACTGAGCAGCCACAACGCCGTTGGCCGGTCCCTCTGAGGGGACCGGCCAGCGGCGTTCGCGCAACTCTTCGTCTGTAGTTCAGCATCTGACTCGGCTGCCGGGTCAGGTCACGACCCTGCCGGTACGCGGTAGCCGAGCAGCTGACCGTAGGTCATCAGCGGACGCAGCGTCGGCGTGAGCATCGTCGGCTCCGACGACCACCGATGCCCACGGTTGCCGTCCAACCGCCGCTCCCGGGCCGCCGCACGCTCCCGGGCCAGCCTGGCCAGCCGCTTCGACGCAGCCGACCGCCCGTCCCGCCGCTCCCGCCACCGCACCACCAGCTCACGAAACATCTCGACAATCACTGCTCTCTCCACTTCAAGTCTCTCCACTTCAAGGTTGTTCTCCGCGCCGGGGCAGTCGAAAAAGTCCCTGGCGTTGCACGAATATCTCCCGCCGCTCGGCGGCATCGCCGGATTTGTCGATCACGTAACCCGTGACCCAGAGCCAGCCCTCGTACGTCGGCTTGGGGTCCACCGAGATGACCCGGAACCTCAGCCTGCGCTCACCAGCGAACTGCACGCTGGCCTCACCACCGACCACCAGGACGTCACCCGGCCTCGGCTCGGGCGTACGGAGCAGCCGACTACCCGCCACGCCGATCCGCCAACGGATACGTCGTACGCCCACAGTCCGGACACCACCGCGACTTGACCTTGAACGACCACAGCCCGGCGCAGAAGCCCAGCAACGCCGCACTGAACAGCGCCCCGACATCCCACATCGATGGATTCCTCTCACAAGGGAAGACGTTTCCGATCGGTCACGCGTCGTCAGTCGTCGAACGCCACCGGCTCTCCGCCGTTGGCCTGCCACCGGGCAAGGACCTCAGCGAGGATCCGTCGGGCGCCGGCCTCACCGTGCTCGGCCTTCAGGTCCTCGAAACTCCACCGCAGCGTGAGACCCACCTCGGCCGCTTCATCGACTTCGCACTCTCGGGTGACATCGGCGTCCTGGGCGTTCGGACCCGACTCGATCCAGCGATCCTGATCCATCGGCGTCATGCCTCAAGAGTGGCCCACGATCATCAAACATGTCAACGATAGCAACGGGTACAAGTTGCTGCCATTGCTAAGCTTGACAGCGTAGCGTTCGCGGCATGAGACTGGTGGCTTTGGGCGAGATTCAGGCGCTCATGGGTGGCATCAGCCGTCAGCGCACCCAGACCATCGTCAACCGGCCAGACTTCCCGAAGCCGCTCGATACGCTCACCGTCGGCCGGATCTGGGCACGCGAAGAGGTCGTCGCCTGGATCAAACAGAACCGGCCGTTTCAAGAAGAAGCGCTTTAGCGGTTCCCGACGTACGTGGTCGGCCATGTGCTGACATCGGCCAGCTATAGCTGCCGAGTTGGACCTGCGCCATGCGGGTCAACCACGAGCACGCCGCAGCGGCACCTCGCCCACTTAGCCCGCCTACGACGCTCCGACAGCCAGCGGCGCGCACCATGATCCACAGCACTCCAGCTGATCAGGCCCCGGCGTGTCGAGTCGAAGAGACGCTGTGGATCACGGCTTCGCGCTCTTCGTTTCGGTTGTTGGCCTCAGCGTCGGCGGAGTTGTCCGCAGGGTCAGCGAGGCAACGCGCTCGGCGGGTCGGCCAGTGGCTCCTCCGCCGTTGACGAGACACCCGGCTCCACTTCCACCGGCAGTGCCGGGTCCGCCGACGAAGAGACATCGATCGCCGGGTCAGGAGGGGCCGAGGCCGGCGAGCGAGGCGGGGTAGACGGGGTCGACGTCGGCGGGCGGTCCGGTGCCGGAGTGGAGGGCGGGACCGGCGGGGCGGTCGCCGGCTGCTCCGGTACGGCGGTCGGCGACGAGTAGCCCGGTTCGATCGGAGCCTCGTGCCGACCGGACGACAACGCGTTCACCGTGCCGATGCCGAGCGTCACGACCACGAGCACGGCCAGTCCGCTGCCGGCCGTCGCGGCGATCCGACGGCGGCGGCGTGCCCGCTGCCCGGCGGCGATCAGGGCTTGTGGGGTCAGCTGGTGCGGCGGCGCGGCGGCCGCTCGGACCTCGATGAACGCTGAGGTCAGGTCAGATTCGTTCACTGGCTTCGCCCCCCTATGGCCACGTCGTCGGGCAGAAGTTCGCGCATTCGCTGCAAGCCGCGAGCGCATTGACTCTTCACGGTAGTCAGTGAGCGTAAGAAGCCAGAAGAATTTTGGATCTACCGAAACCAGTCCTGACCAGCGGCATCCCGCCTGGTGTGACCGCGCCCGATGCACAGCTGACGCGGCTGCGCTGTCCGGCAACAGCTACCGTCCCGCTACCGCAGGGCAGCACCGGTCGGCACCGGTCCGTCTCGATCTGACCACAGCGATAGCCCTCGCGCCGCAGGCCGGTGAGGCGTATCTGACGCAGGCTGTCGCGCCATGGCCGTGCGAGACCTATCTCCACATCCAGGACGGTGACCGCAGCATCGCGATGACCGTCCGGAACGCGTCGCCGTTGTTGTCCGCGCTGCGGCTGCTCACGACCGAGGCCGAAAGTGGGTGGTCGTGGTGAGGAGCCGTACGGATCGAATCCTTCGCCTGCCAGCGGCCCTGTTGCGGCACGGTCGCGGGATCACCGGCACCGTGATGGGATCGGTGCGCACCCGCTTCGACATCCCGCGCTACGCCGATCTGGCGATACGGGGCACCCTGCGCAGCGAGGAGATCATCACCAGCAGCAGGCCACTGCACGACGTGAACGAGGCGATGGCCGACGCCGACGCACGCCAAGGCATCCGATCCATGATCCATTTCTAGCATCGTCCAGCGCGGACCCGGAGCGGCCCTCCAGTCCCGCTCCGGATGATCGAGCACATCGCCCTGCGAGTAGCGAGAGTTCAGGGTCGCGCCGCGAAGGCGTCGCGAACCTGAACCCGGTTTGCCGTCCACCAGTGCAGGAACGTCTCACCGGAGAAGAACAGGTGGTCACAGGAGTGGTCGCCTCGGTCGTAGTGGAAGACCAGCTGCCAGAAGTCCGAGGCCCGCTTCCACCATAGGCGGTCCACCGCGTCGGCCAGTTCGGCATCGCTGATCGCGACCACGGCACGGTACCCGGCGACGAACGCGGCCACCAGCTCCAGATCCAACTCGCCCGCCTCACCGCCAAACTGCAGCGTGGCGGTCCGGGCGATCTCCTCGCCGAACGGGCGAACCCTGATCCGATCCCAGTCGATCACTCCGGCCACCACCCCGTCACGCCAGATGATGTTGCGATGCTGAAGATCACCATGGGTGTATCCGGCAGGGCCAGCCGGTTGATCGGTGGCCGGGCGCAGATGCCCATACTCGGCGATGAGCGCCTTGCGCCGCCGCAGCAACTCGACCGTCTGGACGTCGAACGGTGCCGCCGAAGCGAACGCGCCGATGGCGCGTAGATATCGGTCAGCCTCGGCCACCGCCTCACCGGGCGCTGCCACCGTGGCGGTGACGGCACCGGCAGCCGGTAGCCACCTCCGCAGGCCCGGATCGTTGAGCTCGCGGTGCAGCCTGCCAACCACACCGCCAAGGTGATGTGCTTGACCGGCCGACAATCCGGTACCCGCAATGTGCTCGCCCTCCAGCCAGCCGAACAGACTGTAAGCGCGGTCATCCATCTCGGCGACGACATCGCCGCCGAGGGTCAGCACCGGCGGACATGCCGGTACCCCGGCTGCGGCGAGCGCCGCAGCGACGCTCAGATTGCGTCGCACGGTCGACACGGGCGCGTCCAACAGCAGCTTCAGCGCAAACTCGCCACCGGCTGTCCGCAGCTGCCAGTTGCGGTTCATCAACCCGTCGGGCAGATATCGAACCTCCTCGACCTCGCCGAGCCGGTACATGTCGGCCAGTAACGGCAGGTCCTGGGCAGCCAGGTCGAGAGCGGCGACCTCGGCAAGCACGGAAGCTGTCACAGGGACGTACGCTACCGACTGCGCCGGACAGCCCCGGGAAGGCGCAGCCGCAGCTCAGGGGTACCGAGGGCAGCCAGCGGTGCTCGTAGGAGCACTCCCTCAATGAGATTCCATGAAGCGCGCCCGCCTGTGGCCGTGGTCGGACCGCACCCCAAGACCAGACCCACGTCGAAGTCGATCCTACCCGGGCAGGTCTTCATCTCGCCGTTGCTGACCCCCTCGGCGCCAGATGCGAAAGAGTTCGGCCAGAGCCCGAAGCACGGCCGGCAGCTTGTCCGCGTCCACCCTGAACAGGGCGACCAACGCGACTACGAGGCGGGGCACGACGAAGGTCAAGGCGACAATGACCAGTACCCAGGGCCCAGCGGAAAGATACGATTCGAGCGCGGACACGGCGAGGTAACCCCCTTCGGGGCCAAGTCTCGCGGCGGCCAAGGCGCGCGAGCCAGATTCGCCGATCCCGGTCAGGCAATGAAGTTCTGCTCCAAAAATCCCATATGGCGGCGGCTATTCTGTCACCCGCGCCCACGTCGGCGCGCCCAGCGGGACAGCGAGGATACGACCCATCTGGGGCATGAGGAGGAGCCCTGCTCGACACCGTCGGCATGTCGCTACGGCAGACTGGACGAGATCCCCTAGCTCACGGGGCAGTGGAACAGCTCGCGCAGGTATGCGTTCCGGAGTGACTGGACCATCGCTGCTCTGCCCCGGACGATTTACCGGGCCGCGACCAGCCGGCGTCCATAGGCACCGGCGTCCGTCCACACCGACATACACCACGGCGATCGTGCGGTGCGGCTGGCAGCGGTCACAGATGATCCGTTTCTCCTTGCGATAGGCAGCCGGATTGGCCTTGATCGCTTCGGCTTGTTGTTCGAAGGCGTCTATTATTCAAATGCCTCGTCCATTATTATATGCAGAGGTCTATTCACAGGCGATCCTGTAGAAGTGCAGCCCGATGACACAGGAGATCGTTTCCGTGAAGGTCGCGAGCGGTCTGCGGTAGTCGG
>NZ_JBSWXD010000242.1:0-6720 GCF_056160425.1 Micromonospora sp. ABR4_055 | reverse complement strand
AAAAACAGGAATACTTCACCAAAAACCTCCCTTTTGCTGTCCCCAAAAAAACCCCCAACTCTGCTCCCCCCCCGGAAAGGGGCACCCCCGCTCACCGACGGCAGGGCAGGGCGTCAGTACGAGCGGGCCAGCACCGCGACCAGGTCGGGCTCGTCGTCGGAGTCGGGCACCGAGCCGTCCGGACGCAGCAGGCAGCGTACGGTGACGCCCTGCGCGTTGACCTCGGCCTCACCTGCCGGACCGACCACCGACCACGGCACCCGGGCCCATCCGGTCGCCGCAGCGGCGACGGCGTCGGCGAGGGTGCCGACCTCGACGGTACGCGTCTGACGCAGCGTCAGCGCCTGGTCGTAGAGCCGCTGCTGGTCGGCGTCGAGGGCGTTGCGGACCGCGCCGACCACGTCGGCGACCGGTACCGGGGTCTTCGACCCGTCGGTACGCCGGACCAGCACCGCATTGCCGGCGGCCAGGTCGCGCGGGCCGACCTCGACGCGTACCGGATATCCCTTGAGCTCGGCGTCGACGGCCCGGCGGCCGAACGGCGTGTCCACCCGGTCGTCCAGGCCGACCCGTACCCCGGCGTCGCGCAACGCGTCGCGCAGCTTGGCCGCCGCCTCGGCGACCCCGTCGCCGGCCTTGACCACCATGACGTACGCCTGGACCGGGGCCAGCCGTGGCGGCACCCGCAGCCCGTTGTCGTCGCCGTGCACCATGATCAGCCCGCCGAGCATCCGGGTCGAGACCCCCCAGGAGGTGGTCCAGGCGTGCTCGACCGCCCGCTCCGCGGAGGTGTAGGTGATGTCGAACGCGCGGGCGAAGTTCTGCCCGAGCTCGTGCGAGGTGCCCAGTTGCAGCGCCTTGCCGTCGGCCATCATCCCTTCGAGGGTGTACGTGCTGGTGGCTCCGGCGAAGCGCTCCCGGGCGGTCTTACGCCCGACCAGCACCGGGATGCCGAGCACGTTGACCATGAAGTCTTCGTAGACCTCGTGCAGGATTCGTCGGGCGTACGCCCGTGCGTCGGCTTCGTCGGCGTGCGCGGTGTGCCCCTCCTGCCAGAGGAACTCGCTGGTCCGCAGGAACACCCGGGGGCGCAGCTCCCAGCGCACCACGTTGGCCCACTGGTTGAGCAGCAGCGGCAGGTCCCGGTAGGAGTCGACCCACTTGGCCATGAACTCGCCGATCACCGTCTCGCTGGTCGGCCGGACCACCACCGGCTCGGCGAGCTGCTTGCCGCCACCGTGGGTGACCACCGCCAGCTCCGGGGAGAAGCCTTCGACGTGCTCGGCCTCGCGGCGCAGATAGCTCTCCGGGATGAACAGCGGGAAGTACGCGTTCTCCGCGCCGGCCGCTTTGATCCGGTTGTCCATCTCGGACTGCATCCGCTCCCAGATGGCGTACCCGGCCGGCCGGATCACCATGGTGCCGCGCACCGGTCCGTTGTCGGCGAGCTGCGCCTTGGCGATCAGATCCTGGTACCAGCGGGGGAAGTCCTCCGCACGAGGTGTGAGCACGCGGGCCATGACCGGACATCCTATGCGCCGCCGGTGGCGGCTGCGCGACGCACCCGCCGCAGCCGGCTCAGGGCCGCCCCGGCCACCGGGTCAGCGCAGCACCCGCCCGCGCAGGATGATCCGCTCGGGTGCGCGGACCACCCGCAGGTCGGCCCGCGGGTCCGCCGGGTACACAACCAGGTCGGCGAGCCCTCCCTCGACCAGGCCAGGGAAGCCGAGCCAGTCCCGGGCACCCCAGGAGGCGGCGGCCAGCACCGCCTCGGCCGGCATGCCCGCCTCAGTGTGCAGGGTCAGCATCTCGTCGGCGGCCCGGCCATGGGCGATGCCGCCACCGGCGTCGGTGCCGACGAAGACCGGCACGCCGGCTTCGTGCGCGGCGCGTACCACCTCGGGGAACCTGTCCCGCAGGCTGATCATGTGGGCGGCGTACCGGGGGAACTTCTCCCGGGCCCGGTCGGCGATCCCGCCGAACGTCGCGATGTTGATCATCGTCGGGATCAGCGCAGTCCGGTGCCGGGCCATCTCGTCGATCAGGTCAGGGCTCAGCCCGGTGCCGTGCTCGACCGAGTCGACCCCGGCCCGGACCAGGATCCGTACCGCCTCCTCGTCGAAGGTGTGCGCGGCGACCCTGGCACCGGCCCGGTGCGCGGTGGCGATGGCGTCGGTCATCGCCTCCGCCGACCAGGCCGGGGCGAGGTCCCCCGCGGACCGCTCGATCCAGTCGCCGACCAGCTTGACCCAGCCGTTGCCCGCCTTGGCCTGCTCGGCCACCGTGTCGGACAGCCGCTCCGCCGGCACCTCGACGCCGATGTCGCGCAGGTAGCGCCGGGGCGGTGCAACGTGCCGGCCGGCGCGGGCCAGCCGGGGCAGGTCCGGTTCGTCGTCGAGTTGCGGGTACGGGTACGGCGACCCGGCGTCGCGCAGCGCCAGCACACCGGCGTCCCGGTCGACGCCGGCCAACCGGCGGGCGTCGTCGAGCGAGCCGATCGGCGTCCCGCCCCGGGCGATGCCGATGTGGCAGTGCGCGTCGACCAGCCCGGGCAGGATGAAGCCGCCGTCGACCACGGTGGTCGCGCCGGGCACCGGGTGCAGCGTCACCCGGTCGCCGACCAGCCACAGGTCCCGGGTTCGGTCCTCGGGCAGCACGACCCCGCGGACGTGCAGCGGCACGGGTGCGGGGTCGACGGCGCTCAGCCCTTCTCCCGCTTGTTCAACTTGTTGAAGTCGATCTTGGGGAGCTTGAAGCCGGGCGGCAGACCGTCGCCGCCGCCCAGCGCGTTCGGGTCGAGGCCGGGTGGCAGCTGCGGCATGCCGCCCGGGAAGCCGGCCGGCACCCCGCCGCCGCCCCGCTGCCGGGCACCGCCGCCCCGGTTGCCGCCCTTGTTCCCCTTGCGCTTGTTCTTCGGCGACTTGGTCGCCTTGCGCCGCCCGCCACCGGGCAGACCCATCATCCCGCCCATCTGCTTCATCATCTTCTGCGCCTCGGCGAAGCGGTTGAGCAGCTGGTTGACGTCCATCACGGTGACCCCGGAGCCGTTGGCGATCCGGGCCCGGCGCGAACCGTTGATGATCTTCGGGTTGGTCCGCTCGCCCGGGGTCATCGAGCGGATGATCGCGGTGGCCTTGTCGAAGTGCTTGTCGTCGACCTCGGCCAACTGGTCCTTCATCTGCCCCATCCCGGGCATCATGGCCAGCACGTTGGCGATCGGCCCCATCCGGCGCACCGCGATGAGCTGGTCGAGGAAGTCCTCCAGGGTGAACTGCTCGCCGCCCATCAACTTGGCGGTCATCTTCTCCTTCTGATCGGCGTCGAAGGCCTGCTCGGCCTGCTCGATCAGAGTGAGCATGTCGCCCATGCCGAGGATCCGGCTGGCCATCCGGTCCGGGTGGAAGACGTCGAAGTCGGACAGCTTCTCACCGGTGGAGGCGAACAGGATCGGTTCGCCGGTGACCTGCCGGACGGACAGCGCCGCACCGCCGCGCGCGTCGCCGTCGAGCTTGGACAGCACCACGCCGGTGATGCCGACGCCGTCGCGGAACGCCTCGGCGGTGCGGACCGCGTCCTGCCCGACCATCGCGTCGATGACGAAGATGACCTCGTCCGGGTCGACCGCGTCGCGGATCGCGGCGGCCTGGGCCATCATCTCGGCGTCGATGCCGAGCCGACCGGCGGTGTCGACGATGACGACGTCGCGCGCCGACCGGCGGGCATGCTCGATCGACGCCTTGGCGACGGCCACCGGGTCGCCGACCCCGTTGCCGGGCTCCGGGGCGAACACCTCGACCCCGGCCCGCCCGCCGAGGACCTGCAGCTGACCGACCGCATTCGGGCGTTGCAGGTCGGCGGCGACCAGCAGCGGCTGGTGCCCCTGCGCCTTGAGCCAGTTGGACAGTTTGCCGGCGAGGGTGGTCTTGCCGGAACCCTGCAGCCCGGCCAGCATGATCACCGTCGGCGGCTGCTTGGCGAACCGGAGCCGGCGCTGCTCGCCGCCAAGGACCCCGACCAGCTCCTCGTGCACGATCTTGATGACCTGCTGGGCCGGGTTGAGCGCCTGGGAGACCTCGGAGCCACGGGCACGCTCCTTGACCCGGCCGATGAACGCCTTCACCACCGGCAGCGCGACGTCCGCCTCCAGCAGCGCCAGCCGGATCTCCCGGGCGGTCGCGTCGATGTCGGCGTCGGTGAGCCGACCCTTGCCCCGGAGCTTGCCGAAGATCCCGGACAGTCGATCACTCAAAGTGTCAAACACGACGCAACATCCTGTATGTCGATCCGGCAGGGCAACTCACGGCGGCGTCGGAACGCGACTCCGCCCGACCTGGCAAGCCTAGCCGCCGCCCGCTCCGCCCGCTCCTGCCACTCCAGCGCCTGCGGCCGCCGCCCGCTTCCGCCACTCCGGCATCCGGCTCCGCCGCTGCGCCGCCCGGTCATCCGGCGGCGGCCAGCACCGCGGCTTCCAGGCGGGCCCGCTCGGCGTCGTCCGGGCCGGCACCCACCAGGTAGAAGGCGTCGACCACGTCACCGCCCAGGGTGGAGATCCGGGCCGCCCGCACCTGGGCGCCGGCCTCGTCGAGTGCGCTGGTCACCCGGTAGAGCAGACCGGCCGAGTCGGCCGCCCGTAGCTCCAGCACCACCGCGTCGGTGGCGGCCTCCCGGTGCCACACCACCCGAGGGTCGGCTCCGGCCCGCCGGGCGGCGAGTGCCCGACCCCGCAGCCGCTGGGTGACCGACACGTCACCGGCGACCGCCCGCCGCAGGTCGGCGGCGAGCGCGATGGTGTCCGGCGGGGTGCCGTACCGGGGCTGGACCCGGAACTCGACCAGCGCCCGCCCGTCGACCGTGGAGGCGTCCGCGGTCAGCACGTCCAGCCGGTGCAGGGCCAGGCAGCCGGCGACCGCAGCGAGCAGGCCGTGCCGGTCCGCAGCGGCCACCGCGACCCGGTCGTCACCGTCGATGTGTACGGCCGGCAGTGGACCCGCCACCAGCGCCGGATCGGGTCGCGGCGGCTGGGGCAGCACCCCGGTGTCCAGCGCGGTGTGCACTCGGCGGACCAGTTCGGCGATCAGCCGCCCCTTCCAGTCCGACCAGGCCGCCGGGCCGGTCGCCAGGGCGTCGGCGCGGGCCAGACCGTGCAGCAGACCGAGCGTGGTGGTGTCGCCCACCGCAGCGGCGACCTGGGAGATCGTCACCGGGTCGCTGAGGTCACGCCGGGTGGCCACCTCTGGCAGCAGCAGATGGAGCCGGACCAGTTTGTCGATCATGTTGACGTCGGCCGGCGGCAGCCCGATCCGGGCGGCGATCCGCGTCGCCACCGGCGCGCCGACCGTACTGTGGTCGCCGGGCAGCCCCTTGCCCACGTCGTGCAGGAACGCACCGAGCAGCAGCAGGTCGGGCCGGTCCACCTCGCGGGTGAACGCGGTCGCCTCCTGTGCCGCCTGGACCAGGTGCCGGTCCAGGGTGAACCGGTGCACCGGGTTGTGCTGCGGCAGGCTGCGCATCCGGGGCCACTCCGGCAGCCAGCCGTCAACCAGCCCGTACCGGTCGCAGGTCTCCCAGGTGGGCACCAGACCGGGACCGGCGCCGAGCAGGGTGATCAGCGCGGCCCGGGCAGCATCCGGCCACGGCGCGGGCAGCGGCGGACAGTACGCGGCGAGCCACTCGCAGGTCGCCCGGGCGATCGGCAGCCGGCTGGTGGCGGCGGCCGCGGCGACCCGCAGCGACAGGCTGGGGTCCGGGCGGGCCCCGATCGCGGTCCGGGCGAGGACCAGCTCACCGTCGTGCTCGACCACGTCGCGGGCCACCGGCCGGCGCACCGGCGGACCGCCGCCGCGCCGACGGCCCGAGCGCAGCCGGTCGGCGCTGCGCCAGGCGTCGTCGAGGGCGTGGGTGATGGTGCGCGCGTCCGAGGCGACCCGGCGCAGCAGGGTGTCCGGGTCGTCCAGGTCGAGCAGGCCGGCGACGGTGGCGCGTTCCTGGGCCACCAGCCGGTCCACCCGCCGGCCGACAGCGACGTGCAGCGCGTCGCGGGTGTCCAGCAGCCGCAGATGGGCCGCGCGGGCGGCCGGACGCATGCTGTCGGCGATGCCGGCCAGGGCGATCCCGCGCAGGATCCCGACGTCGCGCAGCCCGCCGGCGGCCTCCTTCAGATCGCCTTCCAGCAGGAAGGCCAACTCGCCGTGGGTCCGCCAACGGGCCTCGGTGACCTCACGCAGCGCCGGCAGTTGGCGGACGGCGGTGCGCCGCCACTGGTCGGTCGCGGCGGCCTGCAGCTCGGCGGTGAGTTCCCGGTCGCCGGCGACGTGCCGGGCGTCGAGCAGGCCGAGCGCGACCTTGACATCGTCGTGGGCGACGGACAGCGCCTCCGGCAGGGTACGCACCGAGTGGTCCAGCCCGAGGCGGGCGTCCCAGACCGGGTACCAGAGGCGGGCGGCGATCTCGTCCATCCCGGCGACGCCGCGGTGCATCAGCACGAGATCGAGATCGCTGTACGGCGAGCACTGCAGCCGGCCGAGTCCGCCGACCGCCACCAGGGCGATACCGGTCAGCCCGGCCGGCATCAGCGAGGTCAGCCAGACATCGAGTGGCGGAGGCCAAGCCCCCAAAAGGGGCAGCCCCCCCCCCCCCCCCACCCCCCCACCCCTCCCCAACCCCCCCCCCCCCCCCACCCCCCCCCCCCCCCCCCCCTCTCCTCCCCCCCCCCCTCCCGTG
>NZ_JBSWXD010000241.1:0-6761 GCF_056160425.1 Micromonospora sp. ABR4_055 | reverse complement strand
CCCCCCCCCCCCCCCCCCCCCCCCCCTCCCCCCCCCCCTCCCCCCCCCCCCCCCCCCCCCCCCCCCCCCCCCCCCCCCCCCCCCCCCCCCCACGGTCGGCCAGCGGCAGGGTGCGGACCGCCGGTCACCAGCCCTCGCAGCCTCGGTGGCAGTACGCGAACGGGGAGTCACCCGTGCGGCCGACGGGGTGCCGGGCGTGAGCACTTGCCGGTGCGTCGGGTCGCCTTCCGACCTGCCGCCCAATGGCACGTCCATCTGCATCTCCCTGGCGTGTGAGTGCCGCTGGCCCGTCGGCGTGCCATGGAGTCAAGGTGAACCTGGACCGGCCCGCCGACGTGTTCTGCGTTAACGATCGCTGGAATGTCAGGGCGGAAATAGACGCACGGTGGTGGGCCACGGTGCACCTCACCGTGTCTGAACTGGGCTGACGCCTAGGGGACGGGCGGCACACGTCCCCTAGACCTGGAAGGCTTGCTTCAGAGGATCCGCCACTGGCGCAGATCCGCCCCGTCGTCAACGAGGCCGGCAATCCGGCGATGCACTTCGTCGGCGGCCTCGGTTCCGGGGCGGGACTTTCGGGCGTTGGTAGCGATCATTTGCAGCTCGCGTAGCTGGCACAGCTCCTCGAACTGGGACCAGGAGGTGACATCCCAGCCGTAGGCGGCGGTGAAATCGGCGAAGGCTCCCTGGCCGGGCGGGTCGAATCGGCGGCAGCGGACAGCGACCGTAGCGATGTCCCACTCCCTGGGTCCGAGGGCGGCACCGTCCCAGTCAGCCAGTACGGGCGTGCCGTCGAAGCGCCGCAGCGCGTTACGGATCTGCGGATCAGACTGGATCAGGCTCGTACCTAGGGGAAACCGCATGGCTTCCCAGCTGACCGCCAGCGTCTCGAGCCGGCCCATCAGCAGATCCTGTTCCTTGCCGTTCAGGACCTCAGAACGGGCGACGGACCATTCGATGCTGCGGATCGGTCGCAGTACCGGCAGCGGCATCGGCGGAGCCGGCAGGGCGTGCAGAACTCGGAGAAGCGTTCCGAGCTCGGAGACGGTGATGGGGTTGTCGTGCGCCGCGTCCAGACGCTGCCAGACCGTGACGGCGTGCCCACCCACCCGCAAGGGCTGGGACAGTCCTGGGTGAAGGCCCACCGTGGGGAAACCGTGGTCCACCAGCCAGTCGACCGCAGCCACCATCACACGCACCCGTTCCAGGTCATGGTCGCCGGGAGCGATCTTGATAACCACGTCACCGACTGCGTAGACGGCGTTGGTGTGGTGCCGCAGCAGGGTCGCGTTCGAGTCGGGGTAGCCGAGGAGACGACATACCTCGGCGAGCACCGGCCGGGTGCGCGCCTCGACGAACATGGGGCTCCTAGGGACCGAGTGGGGCTGTGGTCCCAAGCCTACGGGCGCTTTCGCGGCACACCCGCACATAGTCCGTCAAGACGGCGACCTCACCACGATGGCTCTCGTCAGGGATCGCCGTTGCCACGTCGGTCGCCCTGGTCAAGATGATCTCCGTCCGCTGCGCCTCGGGCAGGTCCGCGACGGCGTCACGCGCGGTCACCGCCGCCTCGGTCGCCCGCCGGTCCTGCGCAAGGCACATCGACCGGTCCAGGGCGATGAGCGCCGCATCGATCGGTACGGTCGGAGCGGCACCGTAGAGCCGCAGCGCCTCCTCCTGACCCGATACGCCTCACCCGTGTCACCGAGCCAGGTGTACGCGCCGGAGAGGTAGAACAACAGCCGCTTCTCCGGAAACCTGAAGGCGACGTCGGTGTCCTCGTCGCCAGCCTGATCGAACAGCCGACGCGCCTGGTCGATGGCCGACCGTGCCTGCTCGGCGGCGCCGATCCGGGCCAGGGCACGCGCCCGACCTGCGGCTGCCAGGGCACCCGGCGGCGATGCGATCGATGTGACCGCCAAAGCCGCGTCAGCTAACGCCACAGTTTGGGTGGGATCGCCGAAGTAGTACGGCAGCATCGCCGCTTGGGCCCGCACGAGCACCCTGAAACGAGGCTCCCCGCTGTCGTCCGCCGCGTTGATTGCCGTGCCGTACCACCGCCGAGCCTCAGCCACATCTCCGAGCCGCATCAACGCATCAGCGCACATCGTCGCCAGCAACGCCGCCACCCCGGACAGCCGGGACTGGACCGCCGCCGGCTGCCGCCGCAGCGACAGCATCTGAACCTCGCGGCAGTCGGCAGCCAGAAACGACAGCATGACCTGGGGCGAAGCCGAGGGGTAGACCCTCATGTGCTCGCTGGCGGACTCTTCGATCAACTCTAGTTGTGGAGGAGCGACGCTCGACGCCGCCAGAGCCTCGTCCAATCCCAGACGAAGTCTCACCAGATCGCTGATCTCCGCGCTGGTACCCACACCGGCCAGCGACCGGTCCGCTCCACCCTCCACAGCGACACGGCCAAGGTCAACAGGCACAACCGCGTCCTCGTCGCGGCCGAGCCCCATCGCCGGACGCGGAATGTTCAGACCGTCGGCTATCCGTTCCAACACCTCGTAGGCCGTGACCTGCCGGACGCCCTTGGCTATCTCCGCAGCGCGGTTGGACGAGACACCGACCAGAGCTGCGATCCTGCCGTATGACACGCCCCGCGCGTGGAGGAAGCGGAAGACAGCAGTGACATCGCGCCGCCGCAGAGACTCGCTGATCGGGCGGCCGTTCCAGAATCCCGAGTTCCACCACTCAGGGTCCACCTGCACGGCCACGAGCACCCCCGATCAAACGACGGCCACTCGCCAGCACAGCGCATCCGCGCCGTCACATCAAGTCAAGGCGGCCAAGTCGACGGCATCCACCCCAGTTTCGGCACATGCAGCAACACCCGGAACACCCACGATGGGCCCTCACGATGTCGCCACCTGGGATCAAGCAACCAGCCTGCCCTACATCGAGCGCAGGGCCTCCTTATTGGAGGAGATGAACTCGGTCAGCCCTTCCGGCTTTAGATCCACCGCAGGCAGCTCGTCGAGCCTAATCCGGTCCAACTGGTAGCCACCACGCGACGGCTCAGCGAACTCCTGCCCCGTGCGGGCGTCCTCGTTGAGCCGAAGTAGCCGGCAAGCGAAGAAGTGCTGGACGGAAACGCCCTCACCAGCGGGAGCAGTGAACAGGAACACCTGAGCGAACCGATCGGCCTCGACACCGAGTTCTTCCTGCAACTCCCGACGAAGCGCAGCCTCCAGGGAGACATCCGTCGGCTCCACGCCACCGCCCGGCGTCGTCCAGTACGGCGCCTGGCCTGGCTTGATCCGCTTGATCAGCACGAGGCGGTCGTCCTCGTCCAGCAGAATCGCCCGCACCGACCTCCGCACGATCCGACGCACGACCAACCCCCATCCACCCGACGGATGCACTGGCGACAACACAGCCATTTGATCTTCGAGCCTGACCGCTGGCATCACACCGTGTCCGCAACGGTCCAGCGGCTCCCGAGCGCCCGGCGAGCACCCAACCGGCCGTACGGCGTACGGCAAAAGGCCCCGACCAGGCGGAAACCGCCTGGTCGGGGCCTTGGTGTCTGGTACGCCGCGTAGGACTCGAACCTACAACCCGCGGATTAAGAGTCCGCTGCTCTGCCAGTTGAGCTAGCGGCGCTCGCTGACAACGCGGGCAACCCTAGCATGTCCGGCCGTCCAGCTTCCAACCAGTTGCCGGCAACGAGCCGTCTGTCCGGCGGACCTGCCCATGTGCGCGGATCTGGCACCCTTCCGGATCAGGCACGAAGGGCATGGCGGGTGATGCACGATGTCGGCAGGGACGGAACAAGGAACGGGGACTGGCATGCACAAGGTCAGGAGGGGTTGGTCGGTCGCGGTGACACTGGCAGTCATCGCACCGGCGGCACTGGCAGGGTGTGGATCGGACAAGACGCCACGATTCGTCAACGGCCAGGTGGCCACGGCGAGTCCGACACCCCCGCCGGAGCCGTTCGAGTTCGCCATCGCGCCGAAGGCGGACGCGAAGAACCTGCCGATCAGTACGGAGATCGGCACCACGGTCAGCGGCGGGGAGGTCACCTCGGTGACCCTCGTCGAGGACGGTGGCGGCGAGGTCAGCGGCAGTATGCGGGAGGACGGCACCGCCTGGGTGCCGGACAAACCACTCAAGAATCAGAAGAAGTACACGGCGACCGTCGTCGCGACCAGCAGCACCGGGGAGGAGGAGACCAAGACTACTTCGTTCACCACGATGGGCAGGTCCGGGTCGCAGACCGGCACCGGCCTCTACCTGTTCGACGGGCGGACGTACGGGGTGGCGATGCCGGTGGTGGTCGAGTTCTTCCCCGGCATTCCGGAGCAGGAGCGGGCCAGCGTACAGAAGCGGATGTTCGTCGAGACCGACCCGCCACAGCCGGGCACCTGGCACTGGGTGTCCAACGGTACCCAGGCGTTCTACCGGGCTCCGGACTTCTGGCAGGCCGGCACGACGTTGACCACCCGAATCGCGCTGGACGGCCACCCGACCGGTGACGGCCGGTACGGGGACATGGACCGGGGCGCCACCGCGAAGATCGGCGAGAAGGTGACCGTCGAGGTCGACAACGCCACCAAGCAGCTGTCGATGTTCAAGAATGACAAGCTGGTCAAGCAGATGCCGGTCAGTCTCGGCAAGCCGAGTACGCCGTCGTCGAGCGGCACCATGGTGGTGATGGACAAGCAGGAGCAGACCGTCTTCGACACCTTCGCCGAGTTGGGCCCGGAGGAGGGCTACCGGACGGACATCTCGTTCGCCCAGCGGATCACCTGGGGTGGCGAGTTCATCCACGCCGCCCCGTGGTCGGTCGGCGATCAGGGAGTACGCAACGTGTCACACGGGTGTGTCAACCTGTCGATGGACAACGCCAAGTGGCTGTTCAACCAGACCAAGGTCGGTGACCCGATCACGGTCAAGGGCACTGAGCGGGAGCTGGCGGACGGCAACGGCTGGACGGCCTGGAACCTCACCTGGGACGAGTTCGTCAAAGGTAGTGCGTTGCCGGTGCCGGCCGATCTACAACCGGCAAGGGCTGGTTCACCGGCACCGACGACGCCGGCTCCAGTACCGACAGCGACGTCCGGGTGACGGTCGATGCGTTTCCCGTCCACACGGGGGGCACAGTATGACATCTGAATGACTGCCAACAACGGACGAATGTGACACGGCTGACCGAATGTACCGGACGATCCGGGGAATACCGGTCAGCCGTGTCGCCGTTGCGTACGTTTGGGGCACGAACCCGGGAGTTGCCCCACCGCGTCTTTGTTGGACGATGGGATCCGGGGACCGAACTTCGTGAGGGGATCATGCGAGTCAGCCGCTTTCAGGTAGAGCCGCGGATTGGGCGGGCGCGACCGCCCGTACCGCGGGTTGTCACGGCCGTCGCGCTCGCCGCCGCGCTCGCCCTCACCGGTGCCTGCACCGGCGCCGGCGACGCTCCCACCTGGCAGGGCGGCACGGAGTCCGACCCGAGCCCGAATGCGCAGGCCACGATCACCGAGCCGGCCGCCGACGCCACCGACGTGCCCGCGTCGACGGCGATCACCTTCACCACCACCGACGCGACGCGGACAACGGTTGAGTTGACCGACGTCGACGGCAACCCGGTGCCGGGCGAGGTCGACGCCGACGGCTCTGTCTTCCTCCCCGACGGGCAGCTGGAGTACGACGCCGCGTACACCGCGACGGTGACGGTGACCGGCGACGACGGCGAGACCACCGTGACCAGCCACAACTTCCGGACCATGGCCCAGCCGGGCAATCAGGTACGAGTGTCCAGCTTCCTGGGCGACGGCAACGTGGTCGGCGTCGCGATGCCACTGATTCTGCGGTTCAGCCGGGACATCCCGCAGGACTACCGCGACGACGTGCAGCGGCGGTTGAGCGTCGAGACCGAGCCCGCCCAGGAGGGCATCTGGTACTGGGTGAGCCCTACCGAGGTCCAGTTCCGGCCACGCGAGTTCTGGCAGGCCGGCACCCAGCTGTTCTACAAGGCGCAGACCGGTGGCCTGCCGATGGGCGACGGCTGGTACGGCCGCAACGACCTGACCGTGGACGCCGAGGTCGGTGCGGCGCTGGTGATGACGGTCGACAACACCAGCAAGACGATGGTGGTCACCAAGGACGGCGAGACGATCAAGGAGATCCCGGTCAGTCTCGGCAAGCCGAAGACGCCCTCCTCCAGCGGCACCATGATCGTGATGGAGAAGCTGAAGGAGACCGTCTTCGACACGTACGAGGAGCTGGGCCCGGAGGAGGGCTACCGGACGGACATCGAGTACGCCCAACGGCTGACCTGGGGCGGCGAGTTCATCCACGCCGCCCCGTGGTCGGTGGCCGACCAGGGGGTACGCAACGTCTCACACGGCTGCGTCAACATGTCGGTGGACAACGCCAAGTGGCTGTTCAACCAGACCAGGGTCGGTGACCCGGTCACGGTCAAGGGCACCGAGGTCCAGCTCGCCAACGGCAACGGTTGGACGGTGTGGAACCTCAGCTGGGACGAGCTCGTCGAAGGCAGCGCCCTGCCGTACGAGCCGGAGTCGACCGAGTTGGCAACGACGGAGTCGACGCCGGGCGGTGCCGCCGGCGGGTCCGGAACCAGCTCGGACCCGCAGGCCTGACCCGTCCCCACCCGGGAACGGGCACCGAGCAAAAGCGGAAAGGCAGGAGCAAAGCCTTGCCAAGAGATTTCTTTTGGGGGGGAGGAAAGGGATTCGAACCCCCACACCCTGTGGACCAAAACAACGGTCGGCCCCCCTAGATAG
>NZ_JBSWXD010000240.1:0-6827 GCF_056160425.1 Micromonospora sp. ABR4_055 | reverse complement strand
GGTTGGTTCCCCCCCCTATCTTCCTCCCGTTCCCTGGTTTCGTTCGATTCGCGGGGGCGCGGTGGTCCGTTTCAGCGGGCGGGGACGGCGGTGTTCCCGCCGCGCGGCGGCGGCCCGTCGTCAGCCCGCTGACACGGGCGTGGGTACAGCTGGTACGCCTGCCCGTGCGGGTGGATCAAGCGGCGCCGTGACGCGCGTCGCTGCTGGCCGCGCGGGTTGCCGGTCCGGCGCGGACGTGTCGGCGCGACGGTGTCATCGCAGGCCGGGGGGCTCGTCGGCGGTGGGATCGGGGTCGCCGGGGGTGGCGTCGTCGCGGCCGGCGGCGGCCCAGTCGATGTGGCTGCCGTGGCCGCTGGCGTTGAGGGCGGCGTCGATGACGGACTCGGCGGTGTCGAACGCGCCGTCGGGGTCGGTGGCGGTGACGTCGATCGTCACCGGGAGGGTGAGGCGGACCTGCCAGTGGCGTGGCAGGCCGGGGAGGTCCAGGATGTCCAGGATTCTGTCGGCGGCGTCGGGGGCGACGTCGTCGGTGGCGGCGTCGCGCAGGGTGCGCCACACCTGTCGGCGCAGCCCCGCCGCCTGTTCGGTGACGGTGGTCGGCGGGGCGGCGGGCGGAGCCGGTACGGGTGGGTGGGCGTCGAGGTAGTCGTGGATGCGGGTGGCGGTGTGGGTGAGCCAGCCTAGTGGGGCGGGCTGGCCGGGGTGGAACGCGTCCCAGGCGTCACGCAGGACGGATTCCAGGGCCGCCGGTCGCGGAT
Organism: Micromonospora sp. ABR4_055; assembly: GCF_056160425.1. Lineage (NCBI taxonomy): Bacteria > Bacillati > Actinomycetota > Actinomycetes > Micromonosporales > Micromonosporaceae > Micromonospora > Micromonospora sp. ABR4_055. Next base: position 6,069 of record NZ_JBSWXD010000240.1, on the reverse strand, counting down.
CGTCGTCGGAGGTGGGCATGTGAATCTCCTGAGGTCAACAAGGGCGGCCGGCCCCGCTCCCGGGAGGAACGGGGTGCGGGGCCGGCGGTGGCGGGTGGGTCAGTGGCGGCGGTGGGTGGCGGCGACGCGCGATCCGTCGGCGGGTGACGGTCAGGCGCGGCCGGCGGTAGCCGATGGTCACGGCGTGGGGAAGCATGTCGGTGGGTGGTCCGCCTTGCTTGGCGGGCCGCGGGTGTTCGATCTGGACGGCCCCGCTTGCTGAACAGTGCGTCGACTCCGCCGGACGGCGACGGGTGGATCATGTGGCCGGCTGGCGGTGGCGGCCTGCCGTCTTGGGCCGGGACCTGTCCGTTCATTCGGGCAGGTGGAGAACGCCGAGTTCGGCGAGTGGTGTGGTGAGGGCGCGTGCCTGGTCGATGGCGGTCTGCCGCTGGTCGTGCAGGGTCAGCGAGATCGTGGCCAGTGCGGTGGTGAACGGCTGGGGGTCGTTGGTGAGGCCACCGTGGCGGTGGGCGGTGTCGAGGATGTCGTTGAGGTCCTGCTGGTGCGCCCGGATCAGGGAGTCGGCGAAGGCGGCGGTCGCGGCGGCGGTGATGAGGGCGGCGACGGGCGGGGCGTGCAGGTGGCGGTGGAGTGCGGTCCAGTTGACGGTGGCGCCGATCTCGGCGGCGAGGTCGTCGACGGCCTGGGTGATCCCGTTCACGGCTGGCCGGGGTGGGCGATGAGGGGTTGGACCCAGGTGGGGTATTCGTAGCCGTCGTCCCAGGGGAAGCGGCCGTGCCGGTTGGGCCAGACGATCTGCTGCAGGCGGACGCGGTGGCGGCCGTAGAGGGCGAAGGCGGTGCCGGGGTGCAGTGTGTCGGTGGCGTGGCCGTCGACGATGACCGTGTCGTAGCCGGCGATCAGGCCGTTGACGTGCTGGCCGTGGGTGAACCGTTCGGCGCGGTCGTAGACCCGTCCGGCGGCGGTGTTGAGGATCGCGTGGGCGATGCAGGGGTCGAGGCCGGCGATGACCAGCTCCGGGTAGCCGTGGCGGGTGAGGCCGACGGTGTAGGCGAACGGGCCGTGCTCGTCGTCGCCGTCGTTGTCGTCGGGGAGGACGGCGGTCACGGCCCAGCCGAACCTGTCGATCTGCCGCTGCTGGGTGCGGAGGACGTTGTCGAGGTGCGGCATGGCTGTGGTCCTTTCGGTGTGGTGGTCAGCGGGCGAGGATGGAGACGGTGTCGCCGAGCAGGAGCGGGGCTCCGTCGGGGCCTTTGATGTGCTGGTGGATCCAGATGCGGTACGGGCGGCCGTCGGCGTCGTGGAGGCGACGCCAGTGGCCTTTGACGAAGAACCGGACCCGGTAGCGCCATTTCGGTTCGCCGGTGGGGCGGCCGGCGGCGGGTGTCCGGCGGCGCAGCATGACGACGCGGGCGTGGTGGGTGATCTGAGCGCGGTGGGCGCGGCGGCGGGCGGCGCGGTCCAGCGGTGGGGCGGCGACGGTCGTGAGGGGTTGGGACCCGATGACCCAGAACGCGTAGGCGGTGGCGGCGACGGCGTTGACCGGCATGGTGGCTTCGTCGACGCAGTACCGTCCGTCCGGGGCCGGTTCCCACTCGATGTCCTTGTCCGCTGTGGGGGTTGGTCGGGCTTCGACGGGTCTGCCGACGGGGATCCGGGCGGCTGAGGTCAGCACGTAGGGGCCGAAGTCGGCGGCGAGGTGGGTGTCGTGCTGGTACTGGGCGCGTAGACGGGCGGCGGTGGGGTCGAACGGGTCGTCGCGGTCGGCCCAGCTGGTGATCCACCAGTCGGTGCTCGCGGTGCCGGTGTTGTGCATCCTGGTCCAGGCAATGGCGCCGACCGAGGTGACGTGGCCGTGGGGCCCGCGGTGGTAGATCGGTTCAGGCAGGTAGACGATCCCGCTGCGGCTGGGGGCGGCGTCGTCGGTGATGATGTCGCCGGTCAGGTCGAGGGTCTGTGCGGCGGCGGCGACGATCGCGCTCATCTCGGGGGCCAGCACGTAGAGGTCGCCGGTCTGCCAGGGCTGGTGGGACAGGCGGTCGACCGCCGCGAGTGTGGTCGGTGTCGTCGTCGCGGCGGTGTCGGCGAACGCGATGTCGAGGTATGCCCGTAGGTAGCGTCGGGCGAAGTCGGTCCGGCTGTAGTCGACCATCCGTGATGTGAGGTGCACGGCGGCGCGGGCGTAGCCGGCCAGGGTCGTCTCCGTGTAGAAGGTCACGCTGTCCTCCTGGACAGGATCGACGGGGAGCCGTTTGCGGCCTTGGGGGGAACTAGGCGGCGTACACGCCGGCCAGGGCGGCGCCGGGGACCCGGCGGGGCAGCGGGTGTGGCAGCCGCGATCGCAGGTGGGTGGCGGTGGCGGCGAGGCCGGCGGTGAACCAGCCGGTGAACCTGCCGGCGGCGCGGGCAGGTTGCCGCGATGCGTCACGGGTGGCGTCGGGCCGCGCAACCGGTTGAACCATCGGGGCGCGCGCGACGCGCATCGCCCGTCGCGCCTGCCGCGCGGCCGGGCACAGCCCGTCGGTGTGGTCGGGGCACCGCATGAGGCACCGGCCGTCGGGGCCGGGTTGGTGGGCGGTGAGGACGTCGACGGCGAGCCGCCACAGCAGGGGGTCGGTGACGTCGCCGGGGACACGGGCGCGGTGCGACGGGCGGGATCGGCTCCGGTCGGACATGCGGGATGGCCTCCCTTCGGGTTGCGGGGCAGGGGGCCGCCGCCGGGACCGGGTGACGCCGTGTGGCGTCATGGCCCGGTCCGGCCGGCGACCGTGACGATCGACGCTTATCTCTTGACGAAGGTCAAGTCGTCCGGTCGAGGGCGACACCGTGGGAAAGGGGCGGTCGGCCCGGCGTCGTGCGTGGACCTCGCGGTGGGCGTCCTGGTGTCGACGGTTGCCGGTCAGGGTCTTGTCGGTGTGGCCGGGCAGGCTCGGGTCGTGGCCTCGAGGAGGTCTGTCAGCGCGGCGTGGGTGGCCGATTGTCCGTTGTGGTCGAGATGGCTGTCGGTGGCGATGGTGGGCTGCGGTCCGGCCCGGAATCTGGTGATCCGGTGGTGGCGGTGGTCGGCGTCCACCGCGTCGACGCGTCGGATCTCGTGCAGTTGGTCGGGGTCGACGAGCACGTCCTCGTAGCAGACGGCCCAGGCCAGCAGGCGGAGTCCGGGTGTGGGTTCGGTGACGAGGCCGGCGATCAGCCGCGGGTCGACGCAGGCGGCGAGGGCGGGTCGGCCGACCGGCCGGTTGAGGCGCAGCGCGGCGGCGAGGTCGGTCAGGAGGTCCGCGAGGCCGGCGCGGTAGCGGCCCAGGCGTGCCGGGTTCAGCGGCAGGGTGGCGGCGCGCGTCCGGCGCCTCGTGGGGTCGGCGGCGGATGGGGCGGGCCGGTCCTGGACGAGCAGCAGCAGCGGCGGGTGGCCCCAGCCGGCGGTGTCGGCGCGGGCCTCGACGCGTAGGAGGCAGTCGGTGAGGGTGTGGACGGCGTTGTCGGGCATCACGGCGGATGGGCTCCTTTGGCAGGGTGGGCGGGGCCTCGCAGGCCCGAGTGGTCTGCGAGGCCTCCGAGATGCGGCGGGGCGGGTCAGGGCAGGTCGCGGTAGCGGGCGGCCGGGCCAGGGGTGTCGCGGGCCGGGTCGTGGGCGTGGAGGCCGGTGGATGCGCGTTTGGCCAGGTACATGGCCTGGTCGGCGGCGTGTAGAAGATCGCGGGACAGCATGTGTGGTGCGGCGACGGCGTAGCCGACGCTGGCGGTGAGGCTGATCTGCTGGCCGTCGATGTCGTAGGGGCGGTGCGAGATGCGCCGGTGGGCGGTGTGGGCGGCGGCTGCGGTGTCGGCCGTGTCGCCGTGCACGGCGAGGGCGAACTCGTCGCCGGACAGGTGGACGGCCAACACGACCGGTGGTCCGATGGCCGACAGCCGGCTGCCGACCTCGGACAGCAGGTCGTTGCCGTGTTCGTGGCCGTGGACGTCGTTGACGTGTTTGAACCGGTCGAGGTCGACCAGGACGAGCCCGAGGGGTTCCCCCAGCGAGAGGGTGGCGTCGAGGTGGGTCAGCAGGGCGCGTCGGTTCGGCAGGTCGGTGGTGTCGTTGCGGGTGGCCAGCCGGTACCAGCGGTCCCGGTCCCGTGCCCGGTCGGCGAGGGCCCGCCGCTGGTACAGCAGGATCCGCCGCTGCCAGACGATCAGGGGCGCGGCGGCGGCGAGGCCGGCGAGGAGTCCGCCGACCGCTGTCAGGTAGGAGTGCAGATGAGACACTGGATCGCTCCTTGTTGGTGAAGGAGCACCGGGGTGGGCGTGAGCCCGCCAAAGTTCGACGCCCACCCCGGGCTGCCACGGTGGGTCGGGTCAGTCGGCTGCGGGCGCGAGTTGGAACGTCGCCGGCCGGTCGGCGACCTGGACGGCGACGCCGTCGATGACGAGTTTGTGGACGGCGTTGACGACCGCGCCCGCGCTGACCCTGGCCCCGTCGTCCTCGTTCGCTCTGTCGAGGGCCTTGCACAGGTCGCTGGTCTTGAACCGCGTGTCGGGGTGGGCTTCGAGGACGTCGCGGACGGCCGCGCGCAGGGTGCCCTTGGGTCGGCGTGCCGGCGCGGCGGGTGACGGATGCGGCGTGGTGGACCGGCTGTCGGTCGCGGGGGCGGTCCGGGTGTCCGGCGGGTCCGGGGTGTGCCCGGGTCGGGTGTCGCCGCCGGCCGGGTCGGTGCCCGGGGCGTCGTCGCCGGTCTCGACGGTTCCGTCGCCGCCCGGGTCGGTGGCCTCGGCTGCGGCCGGGGTGTCCGGGCTGTTGGGGTCCGTCGGCCGCAACGTCTGCTGGGTGGTCGGCCGGTCCGTGTCGTGGGCCGGTGCCGGCCGTGGCGACTCGCCCGGGGCGTCGCCGGTCGCCTCGTCCGGTTCCGCCGCGGCCCCGGTCCCCGTCTGCGCGGGGGGTGGCTCCGGCGGTTGGGGGCTTTCCCGCTGGTCGTCCGGGGTCTCAGGCGGGGGCGGCGGCGGGTGGGGGGTCGTGCCAGTCGCTGGGGTGTCGTCGCTACCTGCGCTGGTCGTGGTGTTCGTGGTCTGTCGCCACAGGGTGCGGCCGTCGTCGGCGCGGAACGGTTCCGCGTGGCCGGCTTCCTCCAGTTGGCGTAGTCGTTTGGTGGCGGTCGAGTAGCCGACGCCGGCGTGGTGGGCGATCACGGCCGCCGTGTTCTGGCCGAGGTCCGCCAGCGCGGCGGTGATCTTGTCGAGGGCGCTGGGTGCCGCGGTCGGCTCCGGTGTGCTGTTCATCCATGTCCTCCCTGTTGTGGCTGCTCATCGGATGTGTGCGTGAGGTGGCGTGCGTTGATGCACGCTCGACGGCGTCTCGTGATCAAGTCGGATGACCGGATCTCGGGACGCCGCCGACGCTCAGGTGAGGGGTGCGTGCGCCCGACTGCGGGCTGGTGCGGCTACGGTCGGCCGAAGATCCGGTCGCAGCGGGTCGGGTCGACCGGCCGCCACGGCAGGCCCCAGCCGATCCGGTAACGGCCCCCGTCGTCGGGTGCGGCCCGGTGGACGCCGCCGCCGAGGGACACCGGCCGGGTGACGGTGAGGGTGTGGCCGTCGAAGTCGACCGTGCGCCAGTCGCCGCCGACGTGATCGGCCATCGCGGTGAACGTCTGGGCGAGTGCGGTCACCGCCTCACGGTCGAGGGTGAACTCGACGGCGCCGTTCCACCAGCCGGACACGGTGGCGAGGTAGCCCTCGTAGAAGCGGTGGAAGCCGGGGACCGGCTCGTAGCGCAGCCACCGGCCGGACACCACGGTGGTGCTCCCCCGCGCAGGCTCGTAGTCAGGCGTGGGCATCGGCCACCGCCCGGTCGCCGCGTGCAAGCGCCGACCCTGCGACTCCGCCCGGCGGGGCCGGGTGACGTGGTCGACGTGGTCGGCGTCGAACAGGCAGGTGCCGGTGTGGTCCGGGTCGTCGGGTACGGCGGCGGTCAACCTTTGTCATCAGGTGTTCTCCGTTCGTCGGGTACGTCGACGTCCTCGCACCCCCAGGGGGGGGTGTGGAGAGTCTGCAAGGGGTTGTGCTTGGGGGGGACTGGTCTTCACAGGG
>NZ_JBSWXD010000239.1:0-6886 GCF_056160425.1 Micromonospora sp. ABR4_055 | reverse complement strand
CCCCATAGGCAATTGGTGGTGTTTGGGGGGTGGGGGGGGGGGAGAGGAAAAAGGAAAAGACTTTGGGGGAAGAGTGCTTTTTGGTGTTTTGTTCTCCCGACGGTTCGCCCGAGACTGACCACGGAGCCCTCGGGGCGGCTAATGTCTGGTCATGGAACGGCGAATCTTCGGGCTCGAAACCGAGTACGGTGTCACCTGCACCTACCGCGGCCAGCGGCGGCTGTCGCCGGACGAGGTGGCGCGCTACCTGTTCCGCCGGGTGGTCTCCTGGGGGCGGTCCAGCAACGTCTTCCTCCGCAACGGGGCCCGGCTCTACCTCGACGTCGGATCCCACCCGGAGTACGCCACCCCGGAGTGTGACTCGGTCACCGACCTGGTGGCGCACGACCGGGCCGGCGAGCGGATCCTCGAAGGGCTGCTGGTGGACGCCGAGAAGCGGCTGCACGACGAGGGCATCGCCGGCGAGATCTACCTGTTCAAGAACAACACCGACTCGGCCGGCAACTCGTACGGCTGCCACGAGAACTACCTCGTGTCCCGGCACGGCGAGTTCGGTCGGCTGGCCGACGTGCTGATCCCGTTCCTGGTCACCCGGCAGCTCATCTGCGGCGCCGGCAAGGTCCTGCAGACGCCGCGCGGGGCGGTCTACTGCCTTTCCCAGCGGGCCGAGCACATCTGGGAGGGCGTCTCCTCGGCGACCACCCGGTCCCGGCCGATCATCAACACCCGCGACGAACCGCACGCCGACGCCGAGCGGTACCGCCGGCTGCACGTCATCGTCGGCGACTCCAACATGAACGAAGTGACCACGCTGCTCAAGGTCGGTAGCGCGGACATCGTGCTGCGGATGATCGAAGCCGGCGTCGTCATGCGGGACCTGTCGTTGGAGAACCCGATCCGGGCGATCCGCGAGGTCTCCCACGACATCACCGGCCGGCGCAAGATCCGCCTCGCCTCCAACAAGGAGGTCAGCGCGCTGGAGATCCAGCAGGAGTACCTGGCCCGGGCGACCGAGTTCGTCGAACGCCGGGGCGGCGACCAGACCGCCAAACGGGTCGTCGAGCTGTGGGGCCGGGCACTGCGGGCGGTCGAGACCGGCGACCTGGACCCGGTCGCCCGGGAAATCGACTGGGTGACCAAGTTGAAGCTGATCGAGCGCTACCAGCGCAAGCACGATCTGCCGCTGTCCCATCCGCGGGTCGCCCAGATGGATCTGGCGTACCACGACCTGCGCCGCGGCCGCGGGCTGTACGCGTTGCTGGAGCGGCGCGGCCAGGTCGACCGGGTGGCCACCGACCCGGAGATCTTCGAGGCGAAGGAGACACCGCCGCAGACCACCCGGGCCCGGCTGCGCGGGGAGTTCATCCGGCACGCCCAGGAGAAGCGGCGGGACTTCACCGTCGACTGGGTCCACCTCAAGCTGAACGACCAGGCCCAGCGCACCGTGCTGTGCAAGGACCCGTTCCGGGCCTACGACGAGCGGGTGGAGCGGCTGATCGCGAGCATGTGACGGTAGGCTCACGGACGATGGTTGACCCCACCCGCGACGATCCCGCGCCGCCGACGACCGCCCCCGGCCGGCCGAGTCCGTTTCCCCGGACCGAGACCTGGCTCGAGCGACGGCGCAACAAGATCGCCGCAGAGATCGCCCGCAACCGCCGCGGTGACTACACCGTGCCGACCTGGGTGCTCGCCACGGCGTTGGCGCTCATCCTGGGTGCCTGGGCGGTCCTGATCATCGTCAGCTGAGCCGGTGCCGCCGGGTCGGCCGTCGCCGCCGGCCAGTGCTGTCGGGTCAGCCGTCGCCGCCGGCGAGCGTCGCCGCGTGCCGGCCGGCGACCGCGCAGGCCAGGAAGTACGCGTGGTCGCCAGCCAGGTCCCGGCCCATCGTGCGCAGCGGCACCGGGCTGGCCCGCAACGCCGCGTCGAGACCGTCGGTGGCGACTCGTACCGCACGGTGCCGGCCGGCAGGGGTGACCAGCTGACGCAGCGCGGCCGTGACCTCGTCGGAGATCTCCGCCGGCAGGTCCGCCGGGACCACCAGGTCCGCCGGGGCGAGCGCCACCCGGCCGTACGCGGTGCTGCTGTGGTGCGACAGGCCGCGGTGGCGCGGCCGAGGGTCGGCGGCGGAGATGCGCAGCGCGCCGACCGGTCGTCCACCGAGTACGGCGGCGGCGTTGACCGCCTCGCCGACCCCGACGCCGGAGAAACCCCACCTGGTGCCGGTGCCGAGGTTGCCCGGACCCTGGCAGACCACCGTCACGTCAGCGGCCAGCACGTGCCGGGCCGCCAGCAGCCCGCTGTGCACGGTGGTGGCCTCCAGATCGCCGCCGAAGCACTGGCCCACGGTCACTGTGCCGGCGAGCGTGCCGGACAGCCCGTCGAGGGTCCGGGAGAAGCCGGCGGGCAGTGCCCCGCCGTCGGTCATCACGTACCCGACCCGCAGCCGGGGGCGGTCGGCGAGGACGCCGGCGACGATTGCCGGCAGCGCCGAGTGCAGGTCGGCGGTGACCACCGGCATCCCGGCCAGGTCCTCGGCGTCGGCCAGCACCTGTCGGTGCGGTGACGCCTCCTCGTCGACCCCGCACACGATCGCCTGCAGCGGGGTGTAGCGGGCCTTCACCAGATGCCCGTCGGAGCGGTCCCGCCCGCCCGGCGGGTCCGGCGGCAGCCGGTCCGGCACCGCCACCACCAGGGCGTACCCGCCGGTGCCGAGCCCCATCAGCAGCGCCGAGACGTTCAGCAGCACCCGGTCGCCGGGTTCGGGCTCGCCGACCAGCTCCGGGTAGGCCACCGCGCGTACCGGCTCCCCGTCGACGGCGACGTCCAGTTCGACCGCCCCCCGCCACCGCCGCCGGACCGCGGTGACCCTGCCGTCACGCCATCGCACCATGCCGGGCACGCTAACCTGCGCCCCCGTGCAGCGGCCGGGCGGGGCGGTCGCTGCACCGCCGACACTGCTAGCGTCGTGCCGTGTCCCGCAACCGGACCGAACGCCTGGTCAATCTCGTGATCTGCCTGTTGTCGACGCGGCGCTTCCTGACCGCCGCGCAGATCGCCGCGACCGTACCCGGCTACGAACACGATCCGTCCGACGTCCGTGACCACGAGGCGTTCCAGCGCAAGTTCGAGCGGGACAAGGCGGAGCTGCGGGACCTCGGCGTGCCGCTGGAGACCGGCGCGGCCAGCGCCTTCGACAGCGAACCGGGCTACCGGATCGCCCACCGCGAGTACGCGCTGCCGGAGATCCCGCTGGAGCCGGAGGAGGCCGCCGCGGTCGGCATCGCCGCCCGGCTGTGGCAGCACGCCGGGCTGGCCGCCGCCGCCTCGTCCGGGCTGGCCAAGTTGCGGGCCGCCGGCATCGACGTGGATCCGCAGGCCACCCTCGGGGTGGAACCGGTGGTCACGGTCGACCCGGCATTCGCCGCGTTGACCGCCGCGGCCCGCGACCGGCGTCCGGTGACCTTCGACTATCGGGTGCCCAGCGGCGACACCCCCACCCGGCGACGGCTGCAGCCCTGGGGGGTGGTCTGCTGGCGGGGCCGCTGGTACGTGGTCGGCCACGACCAGGACCGTGCGGCCACCCGCTGCTTCCGACTGTCCCGGGTGGTGGGCGCGGTGCGGCTCACCGGTCGGGTCGGCAGTTTCTCCCCGCCGACCGACGTCGACCTGATCAGTCACGTCGCCCGTTGGTCGGACCCGGTCGAACGTACCGGGGTGGCCACCGTGCTGACCGGGCCGGGCCGGGCCGCCGGCCTGCGGCGCGGCGCGGAGTCCTGCGTCCCGGGCCCCGATGGGGACCGGCTGACACTGCGCTACGCCGAGCCGGAGGCGCTCGCCGGCCAGCTGGCCAGGTACGGCGCCGACGTGCGGGTGCTCGATCCGCCGGAGCTGCGCGAGCTGGTGATCCAGCGGCTGAAGGAGATCGTGGTGGCGCACCAGCCGGCCGGTGCGGAGGTGCGAGGGTGACCACGTCCCGACCGACCGGCTCGCGGGCCTCCGCCGACCGGCTCGCCCGGCTGCTCAACCTGGTGCCCTACCTGCTGGCCCGGCCGGGCGTGGAGATCGCCCAGGCCGCCGCCGACCTGGGCACCACCGCGCGTCAACTGCGGGAGGACCTGGAGCTGCTGTGGGTCTGCGGGCTGCCCGGCTACGGTCCGGGCGACCTGATCGACATGGCGTTCGACGGCGACCGGGTGACGATCACCTACGACGCCGGCATCGACCGACCGTTGCGGCTGACGCCGGACGAGGCTCTGGCCCTGGTGGTGGCGCTGCGGATGCTGGCCGAGACGCCGGGGCTGGCCAACCGGGACGCCGTCGAGCGGGCACTGGCCAAGATCGAGGACGCGGCGGGCGAGTCGGCCGGCGCCCCGGTCGCGGTACGCCTGCCCGGAGACACGGCCCGGCTGGACCGGCTGCGGTCGGCGGCACAGAGCGGCCGGGCGGTACGGATCACCTACTACACGGCGGCCCGCGACGAGACCACCGACCGGGTCGTCGACCCGATCCGGGTGCTCATGATCGGCGGTCGGGGCTATCTGGAGGCCTGGTGCCGGCGGGCAGAGGCGGTCCGGCTGTTCCGGGCCGACCGGGTCGACGCCCTGGTCGAGCTCGACCAGCCGGCCGCCGTACCGCCGCAGGCCGGTCGGCACGAACCCCGGGAGGCCGCGTTCCAGCCGACGCCGGGCCTGCCGTCGGTGGTCCTGCGGGTCGGCCGGTGCGGTCGGTGGATCACCGAGTACTACCCGTGCGAGGACGTCCGGGTCGAACCGAACGGCGAGTGGCTGGTCACCATGCGGGTCACCGATCTGGCCTGGGCCCGCCGGTTCGTCCTCGGGCTGGGCCCGGACGTGACGGTGGTCGCTCCGGCACAGTTGGTCGCGCAGGTGCACGCGGCCGCGTCCGCCGCGCTTGCCGCGTACGCCGTTCCCGGTGGTGCACCGGCTGCGGACCTGTCCGCTAGCGGCTAGTCTGCTCAGGTGCTGACCTGGATCGTTCTCGCCGTGCTGGGATGCGCGCTGTTGGTGCTCGTCGCGGCGGTCCGTCCGGTGCTGACCCGGTTGCCCGCGCTGCGCCGTGCCGCGCTCGCCCTGCAGCGCCGCCAGGGCGAAGCCGAGGCGTTGGCGGCGCAGGCCGAGCGGTTGCAGCTGCGGCTGGCGGAGATGGAGCAGAGCCTGGCGGCCACCACCCGGCCCGGACGGCCCGGGGACCGGCCGGACAACCCCGGCTGACCAGCCGGTCACGCCGGCCTGGCCTGTTCGGCCAGTGCCTGCGAAGCGCCGGTCAGCGTTGTGCCGTCCGTGGTTGACGGGTCGGTTGATCGTGGTTGAGACTTCACCGACCAGGCCAGATTGACCCGGTCTGGCAGGTGGCGGACCCCGCGAACGCACGTACGATAGGGCTCGTCACCACCCGACGCACCGACTGGAGCTATGCCATGCATGCCCTGAAGCCGTGGCACATCGCCGTACTTGTGGTCGTGCTGATCCTGCTCTTCGGCGCCAAGCGGCTGCCGGACGCGGCGCGGTCACTCGGCCGATCCCTGCGGATCATCAAGGCCGAGACGAAGAGCCTCGCCGACGACGACAAGGACCTCGCCGAGAAGGCCGACGCCCAGCACGGCCGCGCGCCGTACCAGGCCGAGCCGGTGATCGAGCCGACCAGCGTGCATCAGCCGGGCTACCAGCCACCGCCGGCCCCGGCGGCCGATCAGCCGCAGCGCGTCCGCGACGCCAACTGACCGGAAAGGTCTCCTGCCGTGGGCTTCGCCCTGCGTCGGCGCGGTCCGAGCAAGTTCGACCGTGCCTCCGACGGCTCGATGACCCTGATCGAGCACTTTCGTGAGCTGCGTACCCGACTGTTCTGGGCCTCGCTGGCGATCGTCGTCGGGCTGATCGTCGGATTCTTCCTCGCCGAACCGGCGTTCCAACTGCTCAAGCAGCCGTACTGCCAGCTGCCCGGCACTGGCGAGACGACCGCAGACGGCACCTGCCGGGAGTTCCTGCAGCTGTCTCCGGCTGACGGCTTCGTCCTGAAGCTGAAGCTGGCGCTCTGGATCGGCCTGATCGTCGGCGGCCCGGTCTGGCTCTACCAGCTCTGGGCGTTCATCGCTCCCGGCCTGCACCGGCACGAACGCAAGTGGGCGTACGTCTTCGTCTCCATCGCGGCGCCGTTGTTCCTGGCCGGCGCCATGCTTGCCTACTTCGTCGTCGACAAAGGGCTGGCGTTCCTGCTCGAATCCGGCGTCACCGGCCTGTCTACCCAGCTCGAGGTCACCCGGTACATCTCGTTCGTGACCACGATGATCCTGCTGTTCGGGGTCGCGTTCGAGTTCCCGCTGGTGCTGTTGATGCTCAACTTCACCGGCGTGGTCAGCGCACGCCGCCTGCTCAGCTGGTGGCGCGCGGTGGTCTTCGTCTGCTTCGCCTTCGCAGCGGTCGCCACCCCGGACCCCGGCCCCTTCGGGATGACCCTGCTGGCGGCGTGTCTGGCGCTGTTGTACTTCGTCGCGGTCGGGGTGGCGTTCCTCAACGACAAGCGCCGTGGTCGCGGCAAGGAGGTGTACGCCGGGTTGGACGACGACGAGGCGTCGCCGCTGGACGACGACCCGCAGCCGGTCGCGGTCGCCGAGCGGACCGAGACGGTCACCCCGGTCGTGCCGACCCAGCCGGTGCCGAAGCCGTTGCCGATCGAGCGTCGCTACGACGACATGACGTGACCGGGCCGGCCGGCGGTCCGTCCGCCGTCGTGCCCGGCTCGGTGGCGGTGCTGGCGAACCCGAATGCCGGCCGCAGCCGGCACTCGGCCGTCCTGCCGCTGGTCCGCGAGGCGCTGGCGGCGACCGGTCGGCCGGTGCGGCTGCTGACCGCCGCCACCGCCGACC
>NZ_JBSWXD010000238.1:0-7030 GCF_056160425.1 Micromonospora sp. ABR4_055 | reverse complement strand
GTCCACGGGCGTGCGAAACGCCCGTGGACCCGGCCCGCGAGGGTCAGGGTCGTCGGATCAGGAGGGTTCGACCGGGGCGGCCACCCCTGCCGTACCGGCGGCCGGGGTCGGCGCGACACCGGCCGGCGGCTTCGGCTTGGCGTCCACCCCGGCCTCCGCGCGCTGCTGCGCGGTGATCGGCGTCGGTGCCTGGGTCAGCGGGTCGAACCCGCCGCGCGTCTTCGGGAACGCGATCACCTCACGGATCGAGTCCACGCCGGCCAGCAGCATGCAGATCCGGTCCCAGCCGAACGCGATGCCGCCGTGCGGCGGCGGGCCGTACTTGAACGCCTCCAGCAGGAAGCCGAACTTGTCGGCCGCCTCCTGCTCGCCGATGCCCAGCAGGTCGAACACCCGCCGCTGCACGTCGGCGCGGTGGATACGGACCGAGCCGCCGCCGATCTCGTTGCCGTTGCAGACGATGTCGTACGCGTACGCCAGGGCCTCGCCGGGCGCGCCGTCGAAGCGGTCCAGCCACTCGTCGGTCGGCGAGGTGAACGGGTGGTGCACCGCCGTCCAGCCGCCCTCCTCCGTCGGCTCGAACATCGGCGCGTCCACCACCCAGCAGAACGCCCACGCGCTCTCGTCGACCAGGTTGGCCCGCCGGGCGATCTCGATCCGGGCGGCGCCGAGCAGTTCCTGCGCCTCCCGCCGGTTGGTCGAGGCGGCGAAGAAAATCGCGTCGCCGGGCTTGGCGCCGACCGCGTCGGCCAGCCCACCCAGGTGCTCGGCCGACAGGTTCTTCGCCACCGGGCCGCGCGGTTCGCCGGTCTCGGCGTCCAGCACCACGTACGCGAGGCCCCGCGCGCCGCGCGCCTTGGCCCAGTCCTGCCAGCCGTCGAGCTCCTTGCGGGTCTGCGCGGCACCGCCGGGCATCACCACCGCACCGACGTAGCCGCCCGCGTCGATCGCCCCGGCGAACACCCGGAACGCCGTGCCGCGCAGGTAGCCAGTCAGCTCGGTCAGCTCCACGCCGTAGCGCAGGTCCGGCTTGTCGGAACCGTACCGGTCCATCGCCTCGTGCCAGGTGATCCGCGGCACCGGCCCGGTGATCTCGTGCCCGGCCAGCTCGCGCCACAGCGCGCCGACGATCGACTCGCCCAGCTCGATCACGTCGTCCTGGGTGACGAACGACATCTCGATGTCAAGCTGGGTGAACTCCGGCTGCCGGTCGGCCCGGAAGTCCTCGTCGCGGTAGCAGCGGGCGATCTGGTAGTACCGCTCCATCCCGGCGACCATCAGCAGCTGCTTGAACAGCTGCGGCGACTGCGGCAGGGCGTACCAGGTGCCGGGCTGCAGCCGCACCGGCACCAGGAAGTCGCGGGCCCCCTCCGGGGTGGACCGGGTCAGCGTCGGGGTCTCGATCTCCACGAAGTCACGGTCGTGCAGCACCGTACGGGCGATCTGGTTGGCCCGCGACCGCAGCCGCAGCGCCCCGGCCGGACCGCTACGCCGCAGGTCCAGGTAGCGGTACCGCAGCCGCACGTCGTCGCCGGCGTCGACCTGGTCGTCGATCGGCAGCGGCAGCGGCGCGGCCTCGGACAGCACGGTCAGCTCGGTCGCGGTGACCTCGACCTCGCCGGTGGCCAGCTCCGGGTTGTCGTTGCCCTCCGGGCGACGGTCCACGACGCCGGTCACCCGTACGCAGAACTCGTTACGCAGTGCGTGGGCCAGCTGCATCTCCTCGCGGAACACCACCTGCGCCACGCCGGAGGCGTCGCGCAGGTCGACGAAGATGACCCCGCCGTGGTCGCGCCGGCGGGCCACCCACCCGGCAAGCGTCACCGTCGTGCCGGCGTGCGTGGCGCGCAGGCCGCCGGCGTCATGGGTACGAATCACGGCACGGAACTCCTCATCGCGGGTACGGGACTGCTTCCGCATTGTGTCAGCCCGTCCGGTACCGGTCCGCGCCGATCCCGACCCCGCCGGCACGTACCATCACCGGGCCCGACACCATCACCACCGCTCGCCGCCGGTCCCGGAGTTCACATGCTGCTGCTGAGTTTCGCCGCCGTACTGCTACTCGCCGTGCTGGTGTCGGCGCTGGCCCACCGCACCATCCTGTCCACGGCGGCGTTGTTCCTGGTGGCCGGCTTCCTACTCGGGCCGCAGACCACCGGCGTGCTGGACGTGCAGGCCGACTCGTCGATCGTCAACACCCTCGCCGAGCTGGCGCTGTTCGCCGTGCTGTTCACCGACGGGATGCGGGTCGGCTGGCAGGACCTGCGCTCCGCCTGGCGGCTGCCCGGTCGGGCGCTGGGCTGGGGGCTGCCACTCACCCTGGTGATCACCGCGGTGCTGGCCCACTACGTCGCCGGGCTGGGCTGGGCGGAATCGCTGCTGATCGGCGCGGTGCTGGCCCCGACCGACCCGGTGTTCGCAGCCGCGCTGGTCGGCAACGAGAAGGTGCCGTACCGGCTGCGGCATCTGCTCAACGTCGAGTCCGGGATCAACGACGGCCTCGCGTTGCCGTTCGTGATCCTGTTCCTGGCGATCGCCACCGGCTCCGGCGACCTGCACCTCGACGAGCTGGCCACCGAACTCGCGGTCGGCCTGGCCATCGGAGTCGCCGTCCCCGCACTGGCGATCGCCCTGGAACGGACCCGGTGGTTCTCCGCGTCGGCCCTGTACGCGCCGCTCAACGGGGTGGCGATCGGCCTGCTGGTACTGGCGCTCGGGCAGGCCACCCACGGCAACCTGTTCCTGGCCGCGTTCGCCGCCGGCAGCACCATCGCCACCTTCGGCCCGCGTCAGCGGGCCGCGTTCGAGCATTTCGGCGAGAGCGTCTCCGAGTTGCTCAAACTCGCCGCGCTGTTGGTCTTCGGCGCGCTCATCTCGATCGAGTTCCTCGGCGAGATCTCCTGGCCGGGCTGGGTCTTCGCGGTGCTGGCCATCTTCGTCGCCCGGCCGGTGGCGCTGGCGATCGCGTTCATCCGCTCCGGGTTGGCGCCCCGGGAGCAGGCGGCGGCGATGTGGTTCGGGCCGAAGGGCTTCGCCTCGGTGGTGTACGGCCTGATCGTGCTCAAGTCCGGCATCGACGCCGCCGACGAGGTGTTTCACCTGGTCGCGCTGACCATCGTGATCTCGATCCTGCTGCACTCGTCGACCGACGTGGTGATCGCCAACGCCTTCGACGACGAGCGGAAGACGCCGGCCTGGCACGACCGCTTCCGGCGCCCAAGGGCCGACACCAGCCACGGCCCGGATCAGTCGTCGGAAGACTGACGACAGGGTCGCGGCACGCCGGACCGCGTACGGCCATCACGACGTGGCCGACTGCGGCGGCCTGGCTCTCTGCGGGTAGATCGTTTCGTGCCGGGCCAGCATGGCGACGATCTCGCCGATCTTCCGCTCGCGGGTCTGCGCCCGTTTGACGCCAATCACCCGGTTGATGAGGGCAAAACGGTTGGTCCTGGTGAGTACGTCGAACATTGCCTGGGCGGCGGGGTCAGCGGCGATCGCAGCGAGCAGATCGGCCGGCACCACGGCTTCCGAAGGCGGCGCATAGGCGGCCGCCCACCGTCCGTCTCCCTTCGCCGCGTCCACCGCAGCACGGCCGGACGGCATCATCCGCCCCTGTGCCTCCAACCGGGCCACGTGGGCGACGTTGCGCTGTGACCAGGAGCTGCGGGTCCGGCGCGGGGTGAACCGGATCCAGGAAGTCTGCTCATCCCGCTTCCGAGCCTGCCCATCGATCCAGCCGAAGCACAGCGCCTCGTCGACCGCCTGCTGCCAGGTCAGGGTGGTGACTGTGCCGCCCTTCCTGGTCAGGGCGAGCCACACTCCGGGCGATGTGCCGTGGTTGGCCGACAACCACCCGCGCAACGCCTCGGCGTCCGCGACGATCAACTCGTCCAACTCGGCGCTTGCCATAACGGCAGGCTAGCCGGTACGCCGTGGCCGCAGCTTCCGCCCGTTCGGCCGGCTCGACCCTGCCTGGTTGCATCGCACCCGGACTTCGGACGGGCTGCCCTGCGAAGTCGCCGCAGGTGAGCCGACCCGTGCGTACCAGGCCGGACAGCAGGTGACACCCAGACAGCGGATACGCGTACGTAACGTGATTGAAATGTCAGAATGCCAGCATCTGGCACGACCCAGGTCTCGATCGCTCATGGAGGTCCGGCTTGTTTCTCACCCGGCACGAGCAGGAGCGACTGCTCATCCACGTCGCAGCCGACGTGGCCTGGAAGCGCCGTGAGAGGGGCATCCGGCTCAACCACCCGGAGGCGACCGCGGTGATCACCGCCTTCCTGCTGGAAGGTGCCCGGGACGGCCGCAGCGTGGCGGAGCTGATGGAGGCCGGGCGCACCGTGCTCGGCCGCGAGGACGTGCTCGACGGAGTGCCGGAGATGCTCCCCGAGGTGCAGGTGGAAGCCACCTTCCCCGACGGGACGAAGCTGGTCACCGTACACGAGCCGATCTCCTAGGAGCGAGATTGAGCGCACCATCCACGCCGTCGGGCACCGACGGCGGCACAGTCGTTCCCGGTGAACTGATCCCCGGCGACGGGCCGGTCACCCTCCATCCCGGCCGTCCGGTGCTGACCCTGCCGGTCGTCAACACCGGCGACCGGCCGGTGCAGGTCGGCTCGCACTACCACTTCGCCGAGGCCAACCCGGCGTTGAACTTCGACCGGTCCGCCGCGTGGGGCCACCGGTTGGCGGTGGCCGCCGGCACGTCGGTGCGCTTCGAGCCCGGCGTCGACCGGGAGGTCACCCTGGTGCCGTTCGGCGGCCGGCGGATCGTCGCCGGGCTGCGCGGCGAATGCGCCGGCGAGCTGGACGGCCGTGGCCCGACCGGCGATGCGGGCACCGGACCCGGCCCGGCCGACCAGGCGGGCACCGGTGAGACGGGAGGCACGGCGTGAGCACCCTGGACCGACGGCGGTACGCCGCACTGCTCGGCCCGACCACCGGTGACCGGATCCGGCTGGCGGACACCAACCTGCTGATCGAGGTCGAGGAGGACCGCTGCGCGCCGCCCGGCGCCGACGGCACCCCGGCGTACGGCGACGAGGTGGTCTTCGGCGGCGGCAAGGTGATCCGCGAGTCGATGGGCCAGTCCCTGGCCACCCGGGCCGAAGGGGCACCCGACACGGTGATCACCGGCGCGGTGGTGCTCGACCACTGGGGCGTCGTCAAGGCCGACGTCGGCATCCGTGACGGCCGGATCGTCGCGCTCGGCAAGGCCGGCAACCCGGACACGATGGACGGGGTGCACCCCGACCTGGTGATCGGGCCGGGCACCGAGATCATCGCCGGCAACGGCAAGATCCTCACCGCCGGGGCGATCGACAGCCACGTACACCTGATCTGCCCGCAGATCCTGGAGACAGCGCTGGCCAGCGGCGTCACCACCATCATGGGCGGCGGCACCGGGCCGGCCGAGGGCAGCAAGGCGACCACGGTCACCCCCGGCCCGTGGCACCTGGGCATGATGCTCGCCGCGCTCGACCCGTGGCCGGTCAACGTGCTGCTGCTCGGCAAGGGCAACACGGTCAGCGAAGAATCCATGTGGGAGCAGCTGCGCGGCGGCGCCGGCGGGTTCAAACTGCACGAGGACTGGGGCACCACCCCGGCGGCGATCGACGCCTGCCTGCGGGTGGCCGACGCCTCCGGTGTGCAGGTGGCGATCCACACCGACACCCTCAACGAAGCCGGGTACGTGGAGTCCACCCTCGGCGCGATCGCCGGCCGGTCGATCCACGCGTACCACACCGAAGGGGCCGGCGGCGGGCACGCGCCGGACATCATGCGGGTCGCCGCCGAGCCGAACGTGCTGCCGTCGTCGACCAACCCGACCCGCCCGCACACCGTCAACACCCTCGACGAGCACCTCGACATGCTGATGGTCTGCCACCATCTGAACCCGAGCGTGCCGGAGGACCTGGCGTTCGCCGAGAGCCGGATCCGGCCCAGCACGATGGCCGGCGAGGACATCCTGCACGACCTCGGCGCCATCTCGATGATCGGCTCCGACTCGCAGGCGATGGGGCGCGTCGGCGAGGTGATCCTGCGGACCTGGCAGACCGCGCACGTGATGAAGGCGCGCCGTGGCGCGCTGCCCGGCGACGGGCCGGCCGACAACATGCGGGCCCGACGGTACGTGGCCAAGTACACGATCTGCCCGGCGGTGGCGCACGGCGTCGAGGGCGAGGTCGGCTCGGTCGAGCCGGGCAAGCTGGCCGACCTGGTGCTGTGGGATCCGGCGTTCTTCGGCGTACGGCCGCATCTGGTGATCAAGGGCGGCATGATCGCCTGGGCGCAGATGGGCGACGCGAACGCGTCCATCCCGACCCCGCAGCCGATGCTGCCGAGGCCCATGTTCGGCGCGTACGGCACCGTGCCGGCCGCCACCAGCCTGGCGTTCGTCGCGCCGGCTGCGATCGACGCGCTGCTCGGTGACCGGCTCGGGATCCGTCGCCGGCTCGCCCCGGTCGCCGACACCCGGCGGCGGGGCAAGGCCGACATGCCGCTGAACGACGCCACCCCCCGGATCGAGATCGACGCGGACACGTTCACGGTACGCATCGACGGGGAGACGATCGAGCCGGCTCCGGCGGTGGAGCTGCCGATGGCGCAGCGCTACTTCCTGTTCTGACCGCCGGCGATGATGACGATGTGTCACGCCCGGACCCGCCGATGAGCGGGCTCGCCACGCTGCTGGTGCTGGCCGATGGCCGGTTGCCGGCCGGCGGGCATGCCCACTCCAGCGGGCTGGAGGCGGCCGTCGTCGCCGGCCGGGTCCGTGACCTGGCCGGCGTGGCGGCGTACCTGACCGGCCGGCTCACCACCGGTGGGCGTACCGCCGCCGCGTTCGCGGCCGCGGCTGCAACAGCCGCGACCGACGACGGGGCCGGCCCTGGCCGGCTGGACGCGCTCGACGACGGTATCGACGCCCGCACCCCGTCGCCCGCGCTGCGCCGCGCGTCGCGGGCACAGGGCCGGGCGTTGCTGCGCGCCGGACGGGGCATCTGGGCGCTGCCGGCGGG
>NZ_JBSWXD010000237.1:0-7061 GCF_056160425.1 Micromonospora sp. ABR4_055 | reverse complement strand
CCCCCCCCCCCCCCCCCCCCCCCCCCCCCCCCCCCCCCCCCCCCCCCCCCCCCCCCCCCCCCCCCCCCCCCCCCCCCCCCCCCCCCCCCTCGTCGACCTGCAGCACGTACTCCGGGGCGTGCAGCTCGTGCGGTGACACGTTGACCGACACCCAGACGTCGTGCCCCTCGGCCAGCCAGCGGGACAGCTGCCGGCACGCCTCGTCGAGCACCCAGGCACCCAGCCGGCTGATCATCCCGCACTCCTCGGCCAGCGGGATGAACTCGTCCGGTGGCACCTTGCCCAGCTCCGGATGGCGCCAACGGATCAACGCCTCGGCCCCGACCGGCCGTACCGACGGCACCGCCACAACCGGCTGGAAGGCCAGCCGCAGCTCGCCGCGGTCGATCGCGCCGCGCATCTCGTGCTCCAGCCGGACCCGGCGACGCTGGGCCTGGTCGTAGGAGACGTCGTAGCGCTCCACCCGGTTCTTGCCCCGCTGCTTCGCCGAGCGCAGCGCCAGGTCCGCGTTGCGCAACAGCGTCGGCACGTCCTGCGCAGTCGAACAACAGGCCATCCCGATGCTCGTCGACACGTAGATCGGACCCTTGTCATGCGGGTACGGCTCGTCGAGGGCGCGCAGGATCCGGACCGCGACGCCGTGTGCCTCGTCCGGGTCCGGCAACGACAGCAGTACGGCGAACTCGTCGCCGCCCAACCGGGCAGCCAGCCCCGCCCCGGCCAGCTCGGCGATCAGCCGCCGGCCCACCTCGATCAGCACCGCGTCACCGACGTCATGACCCCGCATGTCGTTGACCGTCTTGAAACCGTCCAGGTCCAGGGTGAGCAGCCCGCCGGGACGCCGATCGGCGACGCAGTCGTACAGCTCACGCAGCAGCGCCCGCCGGTTGGCCAACCCGGTCAACGGGTCGGTGTGCGCCAGGTTGCGAAAGTGCGCCTCGCTGGCCGCCAGCCGGGCCGCGTACCGGCGCACGTCGAGCAGTGCCAGATACTGCCGGCTCACCAGGATGAAGCCCTCCAGGCTGCCGACCGCCACCGCGACGGTGGTGAACTCGCCGCCGCTGGCCACGTGGTAGAAGCCTGCGGCGGCCATCACCACCATCGGCAGGAACACGTAACCGGCCCCGCGCGGCACCAGGCCGGCCGGCGCGCTGCCGCCGCACCCCGGCCGTCCCCCACCGAACCAGACCAGCACCAGCCCGACCGGCAACCCGACGGCACCGACCAGGACGAGCCCCACACCGTACTGGCAGATGCCCGCCGCCGCGCCGATACCGCTGAGCCCGATCAGCACAGTGCCCACACCGCCGAGCAGCGGACCGGCCGGATGCCGGCCGCTGTGCAGCGCGGTCATCACCGCCACGCCGGTGATCGCGGCGACGGTAGCGGTGGCCAGCAGGATCGCCGGGCAGGCGGTCGGGGTGGCCGCGCCCAGCAGCCGGGTCGGTGGGGCGACCAGTACCCAGCCGGTGAACCACAGCGCCGCACCGACCGCCAGGCAGTCGAGCAGGTGACGCGCGGTCGGCGCGGACCGCCCGGCGGTGCCCGGCAGCCGCAGCAGGCCCCAGATCAGCAGCAGTCCGCCGAGCGCGCAGCCGACCGCGACGACCGTGGCGAGCAGACTCCGCTGAGGCTGCTGCCGATCCCACTCGGCGGCCATCGCGACGGCGCCGACCAGCCCGGTGAGCACGCTGACGGTGGTCAGCCCGGCGCCGACCGCGAGCAGCCGGTGGGCCCGGTCCGACGATCCGTCCCGGCGGCGGGCCACGACGAACAACCATCCCACGCCCAGCGCAGCCGCCAGCCCACTCGCCAACGCGAGCGCCTGCATGCCCGGGGGGAGGTGCACGCCACAACTCTGCCGGATCGGCGCCGGCCCGTGGTGCCGGGGTGCGGGTTTGCCGGCAGGAGACATCCCGACACGTGAAACGCGACACGGCTGGGACCGCCGGCCCGGCAACCGTGGTGTAACACTTGTCGAATGCCTGAGCTGCGGTCGAGGACCTCCACCCACGGTCGGACGATGGCCGGCGCCCGGGCCCTGTGGCGGGCCACCGGGATGACCGACGACGACTTCGGCAAGCCGATCGTCGCCATCGCCAACAGCTTCACCCAGTTCGTGCCCGGCCACGTACACCTGAAGGACCTCGGCGGACTGGTCGCCGACGCGGTCGCCGACGCCGGCGGGGTGGGCCGCGAGTTCAACACGATCGCCGTCGACGACGGCATCGCCATGGGCCACGGCGGCATGCTCTACTCGCTGCCCAGCCGGGAGCTGATCGCCGACGCCGTCGAGTACATGGTCAACGCGCACTGCGCCGACGCGCTGGTGTGTATCTCGAACTGCGACAAGATCACCCCGGGGATGCTGCTCGCCGCGCTGCGGCTGAACATCCCGACCGTATTCGTCTCCGGCGGCCCGATGGAGGCCGGCAAGACCGTCGCCGTCGAAGGCGTCGTGCACGCCAAGCTCGACCTGATCGACGCCATGATCGCCGCGTCGAACGACAACGTGACCGACGCCCAGCTCGACACCATCGAGCGGTCCGCCTGCCCGACCTGCGGCTCCTGCTCCGGCATGTTCACCGCCAACTCGATGAACTGCCTCACCGAGGCGGTCGGGCTGGCGCTGCCGGGCAACGGCTCGGTGCTGGCCACCCACGCCGCCCGCAAGTCACTGTTCGTCGAGGCCGGCCGGACCGTCGTGGAGATCGCCAAGCGGTGGTACGACGGCGACGACGCCTCGGTGCTGCCCCGCGCCGTCGCCAGCCGGGCCGCCTTCGAGAACGCGGTGGCCCTGGATGTGGCGATGGGCGGCTCCACCAACACGGTGCTGCACCTGCTGGCCGCCGCCCGCGAGGCCGAGCTGGACTTCGGCGTCGCCGACATCGACGACATCTCCCGCCGGGTGCCCTGCCTGGCCAAGGTCGCCCCGAACACCCCGAAGTACCACATGGAGGACGTGCACCGGGCCGGCGGCATCCCGGCGATCCTCGGCGAACTGGACCGGGCCGGCGCGCTGCGCCGCGACGTGCACGCCGTGCACTCGCCGTCGCTGAGCCGGTGGCTGGCCGACTGGGACATCCGGGGCGGCAGCGCCACCGACGAGGCGGTCGAGCTGTTCCACGCCGCCCCCGGCGGGGTGCGCACCACCGAGCCGTTCTCCACCACCAACCGCTGGTCCGGTCTGGACACCGACGCGGCGCAGGGCTGCATCCGCGACGTCGCCCACGCGTACTCCGCCGACGGCGGCCTGGCGATCCTGCACGGCAACCTGGCCCCGCAGGGCGCGGTGGTCAAGACCGCCGGGGTGCCCGACGACTGCCTGACCTTCCGCGGCCCGGCCAAGGTGTACGAGTCGCAGGAGGACACCGTCTCGGCGATCCTGGCCGGCGAGGTGGTCGCCGGTGACGTGGTCGTGGTCCGCTACGAAGGCCCCAAGGGCGGGCCGGGCATGCAGGAGATGCTCTACCCGACCTCGTTCCTGAAGGGGCGTGGCCTCGGCCGGGCCTGCGCGCTGATCACCGACGGCCGGTTCTCCGGCGGCACCTCCGGGCTGTCCATCGGGCACGCCTCCCCCGAGGCCGCCTCCGGTGGGCTGATCGCCCTGGTCGAGCCGGGCGACGAGATCGTCATCGACATCCCGGCCCGCAAGCTGGAGCTGAACGTGCCCGACGAGGTGCTGCAGGCCCGGCGGATCGCCCAGGAGAAGCGGGACCGCCCGTACACCCCGGTCGACCGGCAGCGGCCGGTATCGGCGGCGCTGCGGGCGTACGCCTCGATGGCCACCTCGGCCAGCGACGGCGCGTACCGTCTCGTCCCGGAGTGACCCGCCGCC
Organism: Micromonospora sp. ABR4_055; assembly: GCF_056160425.1. Classification (NCBI taxonomy): domain Bacteria; kingdom Bacillati; phylum Actinomycetota; class Actinomycetes; order Micromonosporales; family Micromonosporaceae; genus Micromonospora; species Micromonospora sp. ABR4_055. Next base: position 3,223 of record NZ_JBSWXD010000237.1, on the reverse strand, counting down.
ACCCGCAGTGACCCACCGCCGCTTCGGCGACGTCTGCGCAGCTCACACCCGTTCGTCGAACATCTGTGCGATGATGACGCGGTGGCGGGTGAGGCCAGCATCCTGCACGCCGACCTGGACGCATTCTACGCCTCGGTCGAGCAGCGCGACGACCCCCGGCTGCGCGACCGGCCGGTGATCGTCGGCGCCGGCGTGGTGCTGGCCGCCAGCTACCAGGCAAAGGCGCGCGGTGTACGCACCGCGATGCCCGCCCGGCGGGCCCGGCTGATCTGCCCGGAGGCGGTGGTCGTGCCGCCCCGGATGGCGGCCTACACGGCGGCCAGTCGGGCGGTGTTCGAGGTGTTCCGGCAGACCACGCCGCTGGTCGAGCCGCTCTCCATCGACGAGGCGTTCCTCGACGTCGGCGGGCTGCGCCGGCTCGTCGGAGCGCCGGCCGACATCGCCGCCCGGCTGCGGGTCGCGGTCCGCGACCAGGTCGGGCTGCCGATCACCGTCGGGGTCGCCCGGACCAAGTTCCTGGCCAAGGTGGCCAGCGGCGTCGCCAAACCGGACGGGCTGCTGGTGGTGCCGCCCGACGAGGAGTTGGCGTTCCTGCACCCGCTGCCGGTCGAACGGCTCTGGGGCGTCGGCCCGGTCACCGCCGGCAGGCTGCGCGAACGCGGCATCACCACGGTCGGCCGGGTCGCCGGCCTCGGGGAGGCGGCGCTGGTCAGCATCGTCGGCGCCGCCGCCGGCCGGCACCTGCACGCCCTCGCCCACAATCAGGACCCGCGCCGGGTCCAGACCGGCGGCCGACGCGGCTCGATCGGCTCCCAGCAGGCGCTGGGCCGGGCCAACCGGGACCCGGCCGACGTGGACGCGATCCTCGCCGGGCTGGTCGACCGGGTCGGCCGACGCATGCGGGCCGCCGGGCGCACCGGCCGGACGGTCACCCTGCGGCTGCGGTTCGGCGACTTCACCCGGGCCACCCGCGCCCACACCCTGCCCCGGGCCACCAACCAGACGTCGACCATCCTGGACACCGCCCGCGACCTGCTGGCCGCCGCCGGTCCGATGATCCGCGAACGCGGGCTGACCCTGGTCGGCGTCTCGGTCGGCAACCTCGACGACGGACAGGCCACCCAGTTGGCGCTGCCCCTCGATTCGGCCGACGCGCCGCCGCAGGCAGCGCCACACCCCGTCGGCCGGCAGGAGAGCCTGGACGCCGCGCTCGACGCCGTCCGGGACCGGTTCGGGTCCAGCGCGGTCAACCGCGCGGTGCTGCTCGGCCGCGACCTCGGCCCCGCCGCCCCACTGCTGCCGGACTGACCCGGCCACCGACGATGGCCAGCGTCAGGCCTCCGGTCAGCCGGCCGACACCGCCGGGTCGGCCGGCGGTGCCGCCGGCCACAGCTCGACGGCACCGGCCGCCGCCTGCCGGATCAACTCACCGGAGACCTCCACCCGGCTGTGCGGGATGTCCCGCGCCGGCCAGGCGCACCCCACCGTCACCGGGCCGTCCGGCGGCAGCGGCCACACCCAGAAGCGGGCGTCGTGCCGCTGCTGGTCGGTGCTGGCCACCACGGGCGACAGCAGCGGGCCGGGCGGTTCGCGGTCGGCCGGCGACGCGCTCCGGTGCAGGCTGCTCAGCGCCGTACCGTCGGCGAACCGGACCATCACCTGCAAGCCGCCGACCCCGTCGACCGGGGTACGCGGCCGGGGCGGCCCGGGCGCACCGGCCGGCTGCCGTGCCGACTCGACGGCCGTGGTCGGGTCGACGGCGGTAGCCGGCTCCGGGATCCGCAGGACCGCGCTGATGTCGAACTCGAAACCCGTCGGGTACGCCAGCACGCTGGTCAGAATCACTGCGGCCTGGTCACTGCGGGCCAGCAGCAGTTGCCCGGCGACCACGCCACCGAGCACGGCCACCGGGCGAGCCAGCCACGGCCGGGAAGCATCAGACGCCGGTACGGGATCTGCCGTTTCCATCGGTAAACCATGCCATGGATCGACCCTGGCCCACGTCACCGCACCGCCCAGTCCGGCGACCCCACCGGCTGAGGTCGGGGTCAGCGGATCCGCTGGCTGAGGATCTGGCCTGGCCACGGGCCGGTCGGCTGGTCGACGGTGAACGGCTCGGCGGCGGTGAACCCGGCCCGCTCGTAGTAGCGGACCAACGCCCGGTCACCACCGGCGTAGCAGTCGACCCGCAACAGGGTCGCGCCGCGTTCGACGGCGAGCGTCCGCGCCCGGTCCAGTAACGCCTGACCGACCCCTCGACCGGCCCACGACCGGTCGGTGACCAGCAGGTTCACGTACAACTCGGGTTCGTTGACCGGCGGCGCGTAGGACCGGGCCGTGCCAACGGCGAGCGCCCCGACGACCCGCTCACCACCGTCGCCGGTCGGCACACAGGCCAGCACCAGGCCGCTCTCCTTCGCCCAGCCGGTGACCATCGCGATCCGGCGCGGGTCGGTCGACTGCGGTTCGGTCCCCCACTGCCCGGTACGGCCGTGTTCGGCCAGCCAGCGGACCGCGTCGTCAAGCAGCGTGAGGACCGCCGGAACGTCCGCCTGGGTCCCGGTCCGGTGATAGATCCGGGCCCGGTCGTCGAAGCGGTCGCCGCCGTCGGTGTCACGTTGCATGCCGGATATCCTGCCGTCTCGGCGGAGGTGACGTCGACCGGTCAGGACGTCGGTCACAGACCCTTGCCTACCGGGCGCATCGACGCCGGCCTTCCCTGGTCAGCGCGGTACGTCTCGCCTGGTCAGCGCAGGACCCCTCCCCTGGTCAGCCCGGCACCGGGCACGGGTTGGCTGCCGGGTACGGCCCGGCACCGGCCCGCCGCCCGTCGACTGCCACGACGGCGACCTGCCAGGCGACCGACGCCACGGCCACCCGCCAGACCTGCCCGGTGGCGGTGTCCCCGGAGACCGTCGTCGCCGCCTCGCCGCCCCGCGCCGGCACCGTGCCCGGCGCGGCGATGCCACCCGGGCCGCCGGCACCGGGACCGGAGGTCGACTCCGGGTCGGATCCCGGTTCCGCGGTCGGATACGTCGGCGACGGCTGCGTCGAGCCGGCCGCGCCGCCGGTCCAGGTGAGCACCGCCGACTCGACGGTGCCACCGGTGACGGTGGCGACCACGGTCAGCTGTTGACATCCTCGCCGCCCTAAACGGCGGCGATTCCAGCCACGCCGCGCGTGACACGCGCAGCGTTCTGGCGGGTTACCGTTTCACCGCGCG
>NZ_JBSWXD010000236.1:0-7164 GCF_056160425.1 Micromonospora sp. ABR4_055 | reverse complement strand
GGGGGAGTGGAGGGGGGAGGGAGGGAGGGGGGGTAGGGAAGTATCCTCTTCTCTTCTTCCTCTCCCCTCCTCCCCCCCCCCCCCCCCCCCCCCCCCCCCCCCCCCGCCAGGTCATCACCGCTGCCCTCCGCCGACGCGGATCAGCAGGACGGGACCATGCTCTTGACGTCGTGGGTCGTGTTGATCCAGGTGTCTGCGGCGAATCCGGTGACACCGGTGGCCGGATCGGTGATCCGGTCCCACGTCGATGACGGCCAGTATCCGCCGCCGACGTACTCACCGAAGGTGTAGCAGGAGATGGTCACCGTACTGCCGTAGTAGGTGTATCCGACGACGGCGGACGTGGTGCTGGGACCGGCCCGGACGTTGAGCCACGGGCTGGCCAGGATCGTCCCGGTCACGCCGCCCGGCGTCCCGCCGCCACCGAGCCGGTTCACCGCCGCCTGCGCGGCGGACAGGTGGTTGGCGTACACGCCGCTGTTGTAGGTCGACCACGGCTGCCAGTTGCTGCCGCCGCTGGAGATGTTGTACGCGGCGTTCGCGTTGCACTGGGCGTCGTAGGCGCAGGTGTCGGTCACGGTGGGGTGGTAACAGTTGTTGATCTGCCAGAGTCCGCGGTCCAGTGATCCATTGGGACATCCGGCGGTGGGGCCGTTGCTGCCGACCGCCGACGGGTTGCACGAGGACTCCGCCATGGCCACCGCGACCGCAGTGACCAGTGGGCTGCCCCGGAACCCGGCGGCGTACCCCACCTGGGCGCACAGGTCGATACCGACGGCGTTGACGTTGACGGTGTCCGGTGCCGGCGTGGCGGCCGGCTCGCCGACGCTGGCCGGGACGGCTCCGTCGACGGCACCGCTGGCCGGTGCGGCGCTGGCCGTGCCGGGCACCGCGAGAGCGAGCACGCCGACGACGGAAAGCAGGGCGAGGCCCAGCGTAAGTCGGGGACGGCGCCGACGGCGGCTGTCGGAGGCGGGCGGGAGACGATCGGGATCCATCACGTTCCTTCCTGGAAACGACGAGCAGTGACTGAGTTACGACGGGTGAAGCGGAGGTCGGGTGACGCGGTGGTCAACGTCCCGGCCACTCCGGGTCCGCGTACGACCAGCCGAGGTACGGCGCGCCGGGCCAACTGAGCGAGACACGCCGGATAGTGGGGGCGGTGGTGATGTAACTGCCGTTGCCCTCGGAGAGCATCACGTGACCGGCGTAGCCGTTGATCTGCGCTCCGGCGAAGAAGACCAGGGCGCCGGGCGGCGGCGTGCCGGTGGTGTGGATGAGGCCGCGCTGGTACAACGCGTTGTAGTGGACCAGTGCGGTGGCGTAGCCACTGGCGGCGCGTCCGTACGCGTGCCCGACGAAGTTGTCGCACCAGCCGTCCCACGGATGGTTGCTGTCGCCGAGGTCGCCGTTGGTGTGCGTGTGTCCGAGGACCGACCGGGCCCAGGCGAGGGCGCGCTGCTCCCGGGTGCCGGTCGGCGGCGGGGTGCCGGAGCCGCACTCCGGCTCGCCCGGCAGGTACTGGTTGAAGCCGGGCGTGGTGGTGTAGTAGTCGCTGATCCAGCCGTTCACCGGCGCGCTGATCTGGTGCCAGACGTTGTTGCCGTAGATGTTGCGGCCGCGTACCGCGCACTCGGCGGTGAAGTACGTGCCGTCGGCGAGGACGGTGACCGCCGGTGCCGAGGCATCGTGCGGGTTGGTCCGCACGATCAGCCCGGCGCCACCGGTGCCGGTAATCCGGTAGCCGGTGATCCCGGCGATCGCCGGTGCGGTGGCTCCGACCAGCACCATCACCAGCGCGGCGAGGGACGCCAGGACGCCCCGTACGAGCCGGTGGAAAGTTCTGGACACCGGTCGGTGGGCGGGTTCGGATTCCTTGAGGTGGTGCACGTGGTCCTCCTGTCGTAGAGCGGACTGCCCGTCCACCCGATACCGCGTCCATGCCGGACGACGTTGCGGGCGGCTCTCGTCGCCCGAATGCGCCGGCCGGTCAGGATGCGGACGCGTACGTGGTCCAGTACGGACTGTGAGACGCTGTTCGCTGGCGTCTATCCAACGGGCAGCTGCGTCGAGGCTGATACTGGCGCGGACCTGCTCGTAAAGCACTGGCTTGACCGCTGTTGACACCAGGTTTACGCGTTCAGGAGAGGCCATGACGGATGAAAATGGACACGCCGGCGCTCGTGGTTCCGCCGCCGGCCCGATCGGTGCCTTCGTCGCCGATCTCGAACAGCTTCGACGCGACGCCGGGCAGCCCTCGTTGCGCAAGATGGCGGAGCGGGCCCACTACTCGCACACCGCGCTGTCCAGCGTGCTGTCCGGAACCCGGCTGCCCTCTCTGGAGCTGACCTTGGCGTTCGTCCGTGCCTGTGACGGCGACGAGGACACCTGGCGGCAGCGGTGGGGCCAGGTCGACGCATTCGTCAACGGTGCCGCGCAACCGGCCGACCGGACCGCCGTACGGGAGCCGCACGTCTCCCGCCGGGCGCTGGCGGCGACCGGGGGGATCGCGGCTGTCGTCGCCGCGGTTATCCTGGTGCCGACGTCGGTACTCGACCGGCTCGGCGGCGCGGCGCAGGAACCCGTGGCTACCTCGGCCGCCGTGTCACCGGCGGCGGACGGCGCGGATCCGCAGCAGGAACAGTGCCACCTCGACGCGGTGAGCACCCACACCGTGCAGGTTCCCGACCGGGATCCGGCCCAGCCGCCCTACGGCAGCCTCACCCTGCGCTACTCCCAGCGATGCCAGGCGGCCTGGCCACTCTTCGTCTCCACCGAGCGGGTGCCGACCGGGGTCACCATCCGGCTGTCCATCAGCCGCCCGTCCGACGGGGCCGTCAGTCGGTTCGACTATCCCTACCTGGTGCCGAGCCAGGTGTACAGCGTGTACGGCAACGTCCTGCGGACCACCGAGGGGTGCGTCGAGGTGGCCGTCGAGATCAGCAGCGCGGACGACCGATCCGCGTTGGCCACCGCGGCGACCCCGTGTGCCCGTCCCGACCCGGTCGGCACACCAACCGCGCTGCAGATTCGCGACCTGCGTGTTCCGGTGGCGGCTCCGCCGGTCGCCGCTCAGCCGGACGGAGGCTGACCCGGGTCCCCCGGCTGCCCTGCCTGGGTCTGCGCCAGGTACACGGTGTTGGCCGAGTCGGTGCCGAGCAGCGGGTTGCGAAACGTCACCACTTCAGTGCGGACCTGTGGGAACACCCGTCCGAGCGCTGCGGTGAACCCGGCTTCCGGTGGGTCGTCGGACCACAGCGCGAACACGCTGCCGGGCCGCAGATGGCCGGCCAGGTGCCGTAGACCCTCCGGCCGGTAGAAGGCGGCGTGCGACGGGTGCAGGAGATGCCCGGGGGAGTGGTCGATGTCGACGAGGACGGCGTCGAACCGTCGCCCAGGTGCAGCCGGGTCGGGGCCCTGCGCCGCGGTCAGGGCGAAGAAGTCGCCGGACACCAGCCGGCACCGGGGATCCCCGACGAGCGCTTCTCCGCCCGGCACCAGACCCCGCTGGTGCCACCCGATGACGTCGGCCAGCGCCTCGACGACGATCAACGACCGGACCCGTGGGTCCCGCAGCACGGCGTGGGCGGTGTAGCCAAGGCCGAGCCCACCGACGACGACGTCGAGTTCTTCGCCGACCAGGTCCGCCAGGGCGAGCCGGGCAAGCTCGACCTCGGCGACGGTGAACAGGCTCGACATCAGGTACTCGTCGCCCAGTTTGACCTCGTACACGTCGCGGTCCACGACGGGGTCCCGCCGCCGCCGCAGGCTGATCTCTCCCATCGGGGTCTGCCGCCAGTCAAGTTCCTCGAAACGCGCGGCCATCGGCACTCCTTCTGATGGGCGCAGGTCGGCCCGCCGACTCTACCGTCTCGTGCCGGTGTGCCGGGTGGACACACATTCCGCCGACCGCCCTGACGGCCGGTCCTTCGACGGACGTCGCGGCCTCTGCAGGATCTTTTGTCTGTCTAGAGTAAAAGTTTGATCCGATTGCTCAGAAGATCTTGCCACTTCAGCGAATGTAACCCATGATGTGCCGCAGCCGTGCTTCGAGATCATCTCGTCCACCGGGCAGGCAACCCCTCGGCGATGGTTGCGATCGCGGCATTCATCAGCACCCTCGAAGGGGGAGGAATGTCTCCATGCCCGCCAAGAACACGTGGCCCGGCAATATTCGTTGTCACCGCCCTGCTCGCCTCACTGACCGCCGTCAGTTCGTCACCAGCCGCTGCCCAGGTCGCTGACCTGCCGCCGCAGGAGCCGGGTGTCACCCTGCGTACGTATGACATCGGCGTACCGCTGACCGAGATCTGCACCCTCAAACCCGGGCAGACCCCGAACGTCGACAAGTTGATGCCGATCGTCGACTGGTCCACGGCGGACGACTTCGGGCAGGAGGACAACTTCGTCACGCACGCCCTCGCGAACCTGCACGTCGCCGCCGCAGGCACGTACACGTTCCGGCTGGTCAGCGACGACGGCTCCCGTCTCTACATCGACGACGCGGTGGTCATCGACCACGACGGGCTGCACGGGGCGACCTTGATGGACGGCGCGGTGACCCTGACCGAGGGTTACCACGCGTTGCGGGTCGAGTACTTCGAGGCCGGCGGTGGGCAGGAGCTCACCCTGTCCTGGCAACCGCCGGGCGCCGAGGAGTTCGCCGTCGTGCCCAACTCCGTACTGAGTACCGACGCCGGCGTGGTCCGGGTGACCGCGCCCGGCCGCAAGGCATGCCAGGGGGTCACCGACACCCCCGGCGACGGGCTTCCGCTGGACGCGGTGCACCCCGACTACACCCTGACCGACCTACGGCCGGACGGGTTCGAGCCGCAGGTCTCGGGTATGGACTGGACCGAGGACGGTCGACTGGTCATCGCCACCTGGGGCGGCAGTGAGGAAGTTCTCGGCGAGGTCTACATCGTCGAGAACGTCACCGGGCCGACCAGTGCCGAACAGGTCACGTACAAGAAGGTCGCCAGCGGCCTGCGGGAGCCGATGGGCCTGGCGGTGGTCGACGGCACCATCTACGTCGCACAGAAGCACGAGCTGACCGAGCTGCACGACATCGACGGCGACGAGGTCGCCGACGAGTACCGGACGGTGGCCAGCTGGCCGTACGGGGGCAACTTCCACGAGTTCGCCTTCGGCCTGCTCTACCGGGGCGGCCACTTCTACCTCAACCTCTCGGTGGCGATCGACTACGGCGGCGCCACCACCGACCCGCAGCCGATCGGCAACCGGGGCACCAGCATCAAGGTGAACCGGCGCACCGGCGAGGTCAGCTACATCGCCGGTGGTCTGCGGACCCCGAACGGCATCGGTTGGGGCCGGGACCAGGAGCTCTTCGTCACCGACAACCAGGGTGGCTGGCTGCCCGCCTCCAAGCTGGTGCACATCGAGCAGGACCGGTTCTTCAACCACTACACCAACCCGGACGGTCCGTTCGACGCCAACCCGGTCAGCCAACCGGCGCTCTGGCTGCCGCAGAACGAGATCGCCAACTCGCCGAGCACCCCGGTGCGGATCAAGAAGGGCCCGTACCGGGACCAGTTCCTGATCGGTGACGTCACCTACGGTGGCCTGCAGCGCGCGTACCTGGAGGAGGTGCACGGCGAGTACCAGGGCGCGGTGTTCCGGCACACCCAGGGGCTGGAGGCCGGCGTCAACGAGGTCTCGATCGGCCCGGACGGGTCGATCTACGTGGGTGGGCTCGGTGCCGACGGCAACTGGGGTCAGGCCGGCAAGCTGCGGTACGGACTGCAGAAGCTGACGCCGAACGGTAACCGGACGTTCGACATGAAGTCGATGAGCGCCACCCCGAACGGCTTCAAGATCGAATACACCCGGCCGCTGTCAACTGACACCATCCAGGACATCGCCGAGCGCTTCCAGATCAAGCAGTGGCGCTACGCGCCGACCCCCACGTACGGCGGACCGAAGGTCGACGAGGAGACGCTGACCGTCCGCGAGGTCATCGTCTCCAACGACCGGCGTACCGTCCGGTTGATGGTCGACGGCCTGCAGCAGGGCCGGGTGGTGCACCTGCGCTCGCCGCGCTCGTTCACCGCCTCCAACGGCGAGGAGCTGTGGAGCACCGAGGCCTGGTACACCCTCAACGCCATTCCCGGTGCCCAGCCGGACCGGATCTTCTATGAGGCCGAGGAGGGCTACCAGCAGGGCAGTGCCCGGTACGACACCGAGCACGCCGGCCACTCGGGCGTCGGCTTTGTGGCCGGGTTCGGCGAGTTGAACGCCGCCAACACCGTGCACGTCGAGGTGAAGCGCAACGGCGAGTACGAGGTGGGGCTGCGCTACAGCAACGGTCCGAACCCGTTCCAAGGGGACAAGACGGTCAGCATCTATGTCAACGGCGAGAAGGTCCGGCAGACCGTCCTGCCCAGCACCGTCACCTGGCAGGAATGGGCCACCAAGACCGAACTGCTCACCCTGCGTCGGGGCACCAACGCGATCCAGTACCGGGTGGATGCCACCGACACCGGTCACGTCAACCTGGACCTGGTCACCGTCCGTAAGCCGGGTGAACGGATCGTGCTGTTCGACGGCGGCAACCTGTCGGAGTGGCAGCACACCGACGGGCGCTCGGCGAGCTGGCCGGTGGTCGGTGACGGGGCGATGGAGGCCTGCTGCGGCGATCTGCGCACCCGGCAGGCGTTCGGCGACTTCCGGCTGCACGTCGAGTTCAAAGTGCCGCAGCTGCCGCCGGAGGTCACCGGGCAGAACCGCGGCAACAGCGGCGTCTACCTGCAGGAGCGGTACGAGATCCAGATCCTCGACTCGTACGGGGACCCGACCCTCGACAACAACGAGGCGGGTGCGATCTACCTGCAGAAGGCACCGGATGTCAACGTCGCGAGGCCGCCGGAGACCTGGCAGACCTACGACATCACCTACCTTGCGGCCCGCTACGACAGCGCCGGTGAGAAGACCTCCGACGCCAGGGTCACCCTGGTCTGGAACGGCGTGACGGTGCACGACGACGTCGCCATCACCGGCCCGACCGGCGGGAACATCCCCGAGGGGCCGGCGACCGGATCGATCCGGCTGCAGGACCACCAGAACACCGTGCAGTACCGCAACATCTGGGTCGAGCCGCTGAGCTGAGCCAGGTACGAAGGCCGCGCCGGACCGGGAATCCCGGTC
>NZ_JBSWXD010000235.1:0-7196 GCF_056160425.1 Micromonospora sp. ABR4_055 | reverse complement strand
ACGCGGCCACCGGCACCCCGATCGGCCAGCCGTTCACCGGCCACACCGGCGAGGTGAACGCGGTGGCGGTGGGGGAACTCGACGGCCGCCCAATCGTCGTCTCCGGCAGCCACGACCAGACGGTGCGGGTGTGGGACGCGGCCACCGGCACCCCGATCGGCCAGCCGTTCACCGGCCACACCGGCGAGGTGAACGCGGTGGCGGTGGGGGAACTCGACGGCCGCCCGATCGTCGTCTCCGGCAGCCACGACCAGACGGTGCGGGTGTGGGACGCGGCCACCGGCACCCCGATCGGCGACCCGTTCACCGGCCACCGCAGGGAGGTGAACGCGGTGGCGGTGGGGCAACTCCACGGCCGCCCGATCATTGTCTCCGCCAGCGACGACCGGACGGTACGGGTCTGGGACACAGCCAACCTTCAAATCTACGAAACCACAGAGATCCATTTTCCAGCATCCGTTTATGGAACCGCATTTCATGTTTCCGGAGTAATCGCTATCGCAACCGCTCTCGGTGTGATAAGCGTGCGACTAGAGCACTGAGCCTTTTCCAAGCTGATCTTGCAGCTCAGGGCGGATGCGGTAGGCCCGGTGATCGATGGGTGCGAGGCTCCGGGTAGGACAGCTGTCGACCAAGACTCGAAGCCCCGACCGGGAGCCTCGCCATGCTGTCCTACCCCGCCACGATTTCGTTGTCCAGCCGCACCCTGAACCACCTGGCCGAACGCATCCGCAGCCACCGTAAGCAGCGCCGATCCCGGTGGCGGCGCCTCCAACCCGGCCGGCAGGCGCTGCTCGCCCTGGCCCATCTGCGCAACGGCGACACCTACACCCGACTCGCGGCCGGCTTCGAGATCGGCGTCGCCACCGCCTGGCGCTACGTCCAGGAAGCGATAGCCCTGCTCGCGACGGCCGCCGATGACCTGGCCACCGCCATGGTACGGATCCGCCGACTGGCGTACGCGATCCTGGACGGCACCCTGATTCCGATCGATCGGGTCGCCGACCAGCGACCCTACTACTCTGGGAAACACAAGCACCACGGCGTGAATGTGCAGGTCATCGCCGATGCCGCTGGCCGGCTCGTCTGGGCTTCACCGGCGCTGCCCGGTTCGGTTCATGACCTGACCGCAGCCAGGACCTACGGCATTATCGATGCGCTGACCAGGGCGGACGTGATGACCTTCGCCGACAAGGGCTACCAAGGAGCTCGCGGCAGCGTGCGCACTCCGTTCAAGCGACGCCGCTTCCGCCCGAAGCTGTCACGCCGGCAGAAGGCCATCAACCGCGCCCACGCGAAGATCCGCGCCCGCGGTGAACGCGCAATCGCCACCCTCAAGGCCTGGAAGATCCTGGCCAAGCTGCGCTGCTGTCCACGGCTAGCGACCGCGATCGTGCAGGCCATCCTCGTTCTGCACCACGTCGAGACCGACCGCTACGCAGCATGAAAAGGGCTCACTAGTCGTCGAAGCGTTGCGGGTTGGTGACGGTGTCGGGGCCGTGGTCGCTGGGGAGTTGATGTAGGTGGCGGCGGTGGTCGGGGTCGGAGGTGAGTGTCCAGATCCGGCCGGCGGGGTCGGGGCTGTGGACGGCGGTGGCGATCGGGTTGGCGGTGTGTAGTCCGGCGAGGACGTTGATGAGGCTGGTTTCGCGGCGTCGGCTGGGTACCCAGAACAGGACGGGGTAGCGGGGTCCGAAGGTGGTGAGGCGTTCGTAGCCGCGGAGTTTGGCTACGACGCGGGCCAGGTTCTCGGTGTCGTTGTCGTGCTCGAGCCAGAAGCCGGTGGAGGTGTCTGCGGTTGTCCAGATGCCGTGTCCGTCGGGGCGGATGCCGGCCTGGGCGTAGACGGTGGTGGCGTGTTGTTCGGACCACCAGCGCGCGAGGTGGGTGTGGGTGTCGCGGCGGGCGGTGGCGATCAGGTCGGTGAAGAACTGGTTGACGCCGAGTAGGTGGTTGAGTTGGCCGCTGGCGGCGATCCGTTTGGTGCGTTCGAGGGAGCTGCGGGGTGGTTTGCGGTTGGTGTCTGTCGGGTCGTGGTAGGTGGTGGGGTGTAGTTGCAGGCCGACGGGGCCGAGGGTGTAGAGCAGGGATCCGTACCGGCCGTGGGCGGAGCTGCGGCCGAAGCGGTGGAGTACGTCGAGGCGGTGCAGGATGGTGAGCCGGCGTTGGGCGGTGCGGCGGGTGTCGAAGAACGCGGTGGTGATCTGGTCGGTGGACAGTAGGTAGTGCTCGGCGAGCAGGGCGAGTAGGGCGTGGTCGCGGGGGACGATGCGGCCGTAGACGGCGAGCGGGTCGGGTTTGCTGGAGGCGGGGGGAACACGGGAGTACACGGGTTGCTCCTGGGCAGGAAGGGGTTCCCTCCCGATCGGGAGGGGTGTCTGGCTGGGGCGGGGGCGGTGCGGAGGGGCTATCAGGGGCGTGTGCGGCACTGACGGCGCAGGTCAGCATTGTGCGGCTGGTGTCCGGCGGTCACGGGTGACGATCCGGGTGACGAGCCGGTGCGCGGCCCGGGTGACGTCACGGGGCTGACAGCCTTTTCAGGTGTGGTCGCTTTTTGGGCGGGTTCGCCGGTCGGCGGGTTTGCGGCTGAGTCGTTCGACGAGGTCGTCGATGGCGCTGGTGTCCTGGACGGGTACCCGGGTGGCGGCTGCCTGTCGGATGGCGGTGGCTTCGCCGACCGGCGGTCGTGGTGGGCGGGTGCGCATGGTGAACGCGGGGGTGTGGCGGCCGTTGACGACGAGTCGGGCGGCGGCGGTGTAGGCGTCGAGGTGGGCGAGGTCGTGTTCGCCCAGTTCGGGCATGGTGTGCCGGGACAGGATTTTCGCGTCCTCGGGGGCGACGGTGAAGTAGATCTTGTTGCGGGCGTTGGCGGAGGCGGCGGCGAGCAGGTCGCGGGGGAACTGGGCGAGGTCCTGGTGGGCCAGAGTCAACGAGAGACGGTATTTGCGTGCTTCGGCGAGCATCGTGTCCAACGAGTTCGCCAAGGTCAGGAAGTTCTGCGCTTCGTCGATGATCAGGGTGGCGTCGCGGCGCCGGTCCGGTTCGATCGCGGCGCGGGCGGTGGCGGCCTGCCACACCTGCGCGAGAACGAGGGAGCCGAGCAGCCGGCTGGTGTCCTCGCCGAGCGTGCCCTTGGGAATTCGGACCAGCAGAACCCCGCCGTCGAGGACCGTGCCGATGTCGAAGCTCGACTTCGGGTATCGCATGGTGCGTTTGACGAAGTCGCGGAGCAGGAAGGCGCGGAGGCGGGCGAGGACCGGTCCGATGACCTGTGAGCGGAGGCTGTCGTTGAGGCTGTCGTACCACTGCCAGAAGCCGCTCAGCCCGGCCGGGTCGTCGAGGTCGACGGTCATCGCGGACCGGAACTGGGGGCTGTTGAGCAGTGGTGGGATGTGCTGCAGGGTGACGTTGTTGTGCCGCAGCAGGGTGAGACAGGCGACCCGCATGACGTCGTCCATCCTCGGGCCCCACGCCTTGGCGAAGATGGTCCCGAAGATGGAGACGAGGTTGTCGACGACGAGGTCGGGGTCGTCGCCTTCGAGGGGGTTCAGCGTGGGTGGGTTGGGCTGGTCGGGGTCGAACAGGACGACGCGGTCGGCGACGGTGGCGGGGATGCGGTCGAGGATGTCGAGGACGAGGTCGCCGTGCGGGTCGATGACGATGGTGCCCCGGCCGGCTTTGATGTCGTCGAGGGCCATGTTGACCAGCAGGGTGGTCTTGCCGGAGCCGGTGGAGCCGATGACGTGGGTGTGGTATCTCGCGTCGGGGACCGACAGGCCGACGCGGTGGCCGCCGATCTCGGCGTCGCCGAGGATCTTCACCCCGCGTCCGCCGCCGGGGACGGCGACCGGTGCCGGGACGGCTGCGGCTCGGGCCCGGTCCAGGCCGGGTACGGCCAGGTCCCGCGGTAGGGCGGCGAGGGCGGCGAGTTCCGGGGTGGAGGTGAGGAACCCGGGGCCGAGTCGGCGGGCGGCGAGGACGGCCACCGGCGCGGGCATCCGTGCCCGGTGGGTGAGCCGGTTGCGGCCGGTGTGGACGGCGAACGCGGAGGCGAGGGTGTCGGCGATGCCGCGCAGCCGGCCGAGTGGGTTGGCGGCGGGGCGGCGGCTGGTGGTGGCGACGGCGTACCGGATCGCGGTCTGCCACAGCGGGTGGGCGGTCTTGTCGAGGATCGCCCGGACGTCGCGGTCGATGGTGGGGTCCCGTCGGGCGGCGGGCACCGCGGTACGGCCACCGCCACCGTTGCCGCTACCGGGGAGGAACGTGTCGAGCAGCCACAGCAGCGGTGCGGCGGGGTTGAGCGCGGGTACGGCGGTCTTTCCGGCGCGTAGCCGTCCGGCGGCGCGGCGGGCCCGTGCCGCCCGCCGGGGTGTGGCGGGGCGGGCGAGGATCTGCACGCAGGCGTACTCGCCGGGTTTGAGCTGGGAGCCGGCGGACATCAGCGGGCGCAGCGGGTCGGTGTCGTGGTCGGTGGCCAGTGGTAGCCATTCCGCGTGTACCGGCAGCAGATGTCCCCCGGTGGCGGGTCGCGCGTCGAGGGGGATCGGTGGTGGCGGATCGTCGTCGGTGGTGGTGGTGGCCGAGTTGGGCCACGCGGCCCGTACTGCCGCTTCGACCGCTCCGGGCGGGACGGTGCCGGGTACCCAGATGGAGATGAGCAGTTGCCGGCCGGACCAGGTGTACTGCCACACGACGTGCGGGTTGCCGTGGAGCAGGCGGCGTCGCCGTGACGGGGTCAGCACGCCCGCCATGTTCGCCCACAACGCGGCAGCATGGTGCGGGTCGACCTCGGGCGGCGGCGCGATCGTGATCAGCCGCGCGCCGGCGGCGTGGTGGCCGTGCCGCCAAACCTCCATGAGGTTGCGGCCGGCGACCCAGACGGCCAGCAGCGCGGCTGCGATACCGGCGAGCCACGGCCGCTGCGCGGCCCAGCCGGCGGCGTCGACCAGGGCCGCGGTGGGTCCGGTGGGCGGCGCGATGACACCGAAGCCGGGCCCGAACGTGGGGTCGGGCGCCGGTGGTGGGGTGGCGGGTGCCGCCCGGAGGGCGTCGGTCGACGGTGTCACAGGGTGTCCTCCTCGTCGCGGTCGGCCAGTTCGGTCGGGTCGGTGGTCGCGAGGGCGTGTTCGGTGTCGCTGGAGACGGCGTCGAACGCGGTCCGGTTGGTGCCGCTGATCAGCAGACCGTGGCCGCGGTGGGCCGCGAGCAGCAGCCGCTGTTCGCCCGCAGTGAGGCCGAACGCGTCGCCGACGGCGTCGATGGCCTGTGGGGCCTGGCGGAGCAGCACCTGGGTGGCGGCGTTGGCGACGACGGCCTGGCCAAGGTCGCTGCCGAGGAGGTCGGCGGCGTCCTGGGTGATGACGGTCAGCCCGGCGTGGCGTTTGCGGGCCGCTTTCGACATGCGGAACAGGAACCGGGCGCCTTCGCCGTCGCGCATCAGCAGCCACGCCTCGTCGACCACCACGAGCCGCCGTGCCGGGTGTGCCGGGGTGTCGACGGCGCGCCAGATCGAGTCGAGGGCGAGCAGGGTGCCGACGGTGCGTAGTTCGTCGGGCAGGTGCCGCAGTGACCAGACGACCAGGTGCCCGTCCGGGGTGTGGGTGGTGGGTCCGTCGAACAGGTCCGCGAAGCTGCCGTGTACCCATGGGGCGAGCCGAGCGGCCAGGTTGGTGGCGGCGGGGTCGGCGTCGGCGTGCAGTGTCTGTGTGAGGTCGCGCAGCAGCGGCGCGGGCCGGTGGTGGGTGGCCGGGTCGGCGGTGATGCCGGCCTGCCGGTAGACGGCGATGATGGCCCGGTCGAGGGCTGCCCGTTCGGCGGGTGGCGGCTGGTGGCCGACGAGGACCGAGACGAGGGTGTGGAGGAACAGTCCCCGGCGGGTCAGGGTGTCGGGGCGGTGGTCACCGGCGGGCAGGTCCAGGGGGTTGATCTTGACGCCGGGCAGGCCGAGTCGGACGGTGCTGCCGCCGACGGCGTCGGCGAGGCGCGGGTACTCGTCCTCGGGGTCGACGACGGCGACCTGGACGCCCTGGTAGAGGCTGCGCAGGATCTCCAGTTTGACGAAGTACGACTTCCCGGCGCCGGAGCGGGCCAGGATGATCGAGTTGTGGTTCTCCTGGGTCCACCGGTCCCACCAGACGATGCCGGCGCTGGCGGGGTTGACGCCGTAGAGGACGCCGCCGGTGGTGGCCGGTGCGCCGGGCAGCGGGGCGGGAAGGTCGGGGCTGGACAGGGGGAACGCGGCGGCCAGCGCGGCGGTGTCCATGGTGCGTGGCATCCGCAGCCCGTCCGTCGCGAGGGGCAGGGTGGTGGTCCAGCCGGCGAGATGCCGCCAGGTCGCGGGTTGTACGTCGATGAGGGTGGACGCGGCGGCCGCGCGGACCTGGGCGCAGGCGGTGGCGAGTTCGGTTTCGCTGCGGGCGTGGACGGTGAGGTACAGGCCGACGCGGAACAGTTTCGCGGCGCCGCGGGCGAGCCGGTCGGCGAGGTCGGCGGCGGCGGCCGCGGCGGCGTCGGTGTAGGGGTCGGCGAGTTTGCCGCGGTCGGCGTCGGCCCGTCGGGACGATTCGTAACGGGCCTGCTGGGTGCGCAGCCGGGTGGCGGCGACCGGCGCGGGCAGCGGTTCGATGTGCAGGGCGAGGTCGAGCCGGCCGGGCCAGGACAGCAGCGGTTCCAGCCAGGCGGGGCCGACCTCGGCCGGGTAGCCGGTCACCGCCAGGGTGGCGGTGTAGCCGTCGCCGACGCGCAGCCAGCGGGGTGTGACCTCGACGGCGGCGGGGGCGACCGTCGACGCCACCGCGGCCGCGCCGGTGGGGCCGCCGTCCGTGCGGCGGCGGTTGCGGATGATCGTCATGGTGTCCTCCGGTTGCGGCGGGCCGATGTGGGGGCGGTGGTGATCACGGTGTCGGGCGCGGCCAGCCCGCCGGGCCGGGGCGGCCGGTAGGGGTCCGCGGCGGCGGTGAGGGCGGCGGTGACGGCCGCGCCGTCCAGGACGCGGGGGGTCACCCCGAGGCCGGACAACGCGCGGACGGTGTCGTCGGCGCGGGGAAGAGGGGGGGGGGGGAGGGGGTGGGGGGAAGGGGGGCGGGGGTGGTTGGATGGGTTCTTTTTTTGGGTGGTTGTTTCGGTGGTCGGTGTGGGTGATCCGACCGCTCCCTCGAGCGGGCACGCCGCCGCGGCCAAGC
Source organism: Micromonospora sp. ABR4_055 (assembly GCF_056160425.1). Classification (NCBI taxonomy): domain Bacteria; kingdom Bacillati; phylum Actinomycetota; class Actinomycetes; order Micromonosporales; family Micromonosporaceae; genus Micromonospora; species Micromonospora sp. ABR4_055. The sequence goes on along the minus strand of NZ_JBSWXD010000235.1, from coordinate 15 downwards.
AGGCCGGAGGTAACG
>NZ_JBSWXD010000234.1:0-7189 GCF_056160425.1 Micromonospora sp. ABR4_055 | reverse complement strand
GGATAAGATCGTTGGCAGCGTCAGATGTGTAGAAGAGACAAACGCCACTCACCCCACTCGCCCCGGTGGCCCGGCGTTCCGCCGAACCGGGCAGCGACCGTCCGGTGTCCGCCCCTCCCCCTCCCCCGCCACCGCCCGGGATGACCCCGATGCCGGCGCAACGTCCCGGCATCGCACCAGCGGACGCCGGCGAGCCGTTCCGCGCCACGCTCACCACTGCTGCCATCAACGACGCGCGGGCACAGCGCCGGCCGACCCCGATCACCCCTCGGCCGAACACCCGGGCAGGTGCCGGTCCGGCCGGCCCCGCCCCGACCATCTCGCCACAGTCGGCGCCACCGGCGGGTACGGCGCCGGTCTCCGGGACCCCGGTGTCGGCGCACCCGGTCTCTGGCAGCCCGATGTCCGGGGCACCGATGTCCGGGGCACCGGCCTCGGCAGCACCGGTCAGTGGTTCGCCGCTCGCCGAGCCGCCGACCGGAGGCTTCTCCGCGACCGATTACAGCCTGCCCGTTCCCGCCCCCCGACCCGGTCCGCCGACGTCGTCACCACCCGGTTCCCGGTCCAACTGGCCGCTGGTGCCGCCCGGTCCCGACGGCGCTGACGAGCCCGATCCGGTCTACCCGGGAGGGCACGAGGAACACCTGCCGGCCGCGTCCAACGGGCACAGCGGCCGGGTCAAGCCACCGTGGCTGGCCGACGACCTGCCGCCGGAGCCACCGATGCTGCGTCTGGTCGAACCGCCGGTCGCCGACCAGGTCCGACAGGACGACTTCCGAGCCGACGGCTACGGACGGCCCGACAGCTACCGGCCCGACGACTACAGCCGGCCCGACGCCCCGGCGGAGACTCCACCGCTGCGTCTCGTGGACGCTCCCCAGCCCACCGAGTACGGTCGCGGCCGTCGGGCCGCCGTAGAGCCGCTGAGCGCCCCGCCCGTACCCGATGAGGGCGACGGCGACCTGCTGATCTTCGCGGCGGCACGGTCGGCCTGGTTCGTCCGGCATCCGGAAACCGACGGGGCGGAGTTCGCGACGCAGGCGGACAACGGCTGGCGGGCTGCCGAGTTGGCCGCGCAGCCGTCGATCGGTGCCGCAACCAACGCCGGGCTACCGAAGCGGGTGCCGCAGGCCAACCTGGTTCCGGGCTCACCGCTGCGCGACGAGCGCCCGCTGCGGATCGTCCGAGACGCGGCGAGCATCGCCGAACACACCAACGGCTACTTCCGGGGCTGGCGTCGAGGTCAGGAGATCGGCGGGTACGCCGTCGGCGGACGGCCCGGCCGGGAAGCCGCCGGCGGATGGGACTTCAGCCGGGACCAGAGCGGACAGGGCGACGGCCGCGAGTACGAGTACCGACCGGCCGGTCACCACTCCTGACCGGGGGTCACCACCCGCCGCTGACGGGTACCCGCGTGCTCGGGCCTGGTGCCGGCCTGCTCGGGCCTGGTGCCCGAGAGTCGTGCCCGCCGTGCTCCGTACACCCGTCGTGGAACGCCCGTCCTGCCGCAGGTGCCACTGCCGCCCACGCCGATGTCGCTCCCACCCCGCTGATGTCGGCAGGCACCACACGCGGGCCGGCCGCAAACGACACCTACCGACGGCACCTGGGTCAGGTGCCGCCGGTTCGGGTCGCAGATCGGGAGAGTCCGTGCCGGGTGGGTCGGGGCGGTCAGGCCGGTGCCACCGCGCGCTGACGCCGCATGGTCAGCACGTACTCGACCAGCGAGATCAGCACGTGCTTCGTCGACTCACGGTTCCGCGCGTCACACGGGACGACAGGGACGTCGCTGGAGATGGCCAGCGCGTCACGCACGTCCTGCGGATCGTGGTACTGCATGCCGTCGAAGCAGTTGATCGCCACCAGGTAGGGCAGCCGCCGATGCTCGAAGAAGTCGATCGCCGCGAAGCAGTCGGCTAGTCGACGGGTGTCGACCAGCACCACCGCCCCGATCGCTCCTCGCACCAGTTCGTCCCACATGAACCAGAATCGAGTCTGGCCCGGCGTACCGAACAGATAGAGGATCAGATCTCGGTCGATCGAGATACGTCCGAAGTCCATGGCGACCGTGGTGGTCGTCTTTCCCGGCACCTGTCGCGTGTCGTCCACGCCGACACCGGCCGAGGTCATGATCGCCTCGGTGGTCAACGGCGTGATCTCCGAGACCGAGCCGACCAGCGTCGTCTTGCCGACGCCAAACCCACCGGCGATCACAATCTTCGCCGATGTCACGCGCCCGGCCATGGGGCGGTGCGCCATGTCAGAGCCTGCGAAGTCCACTCAGCACCCTCTCCAGCAGTTCCGTGCCCACCGCGTCGTTCGTGTCGTCCAAGGATGTCGGCTCGTACACCGCGACCAGGCCGTCCGAGGCCATGTCCGCGATGATGACCCGGGCTACTCCGAGTGGGAGCTGCATCCGCGCCGCGATCTCAGCGAGCGACTGCAGCCGGCCGTCACATAGCGCGGCAATGTATTGGTGCTCCCGGCCCGAGCCGCCTTGCACAGCGCCTGAGGACCGGCCGCGCACCGTCGTTTCCACGAGCGCCTCGAGGGCGATTTCCAGCTTCGGCCGGGTACGACCACGGGTAACGGCGTACGGCCTGACCAGAGCACCGGTCGGTTCATCGCGCTCGGTCATCTGCCGTCACCCCCTCTCGTCCTGCCCGCAGCTCCACCTGTCGGAGCTCGTAGCGTCCAGTTCTTCTCTGCTAGACCGGTGCCGGTCGTCGACGCCGGCACCGGTCTCGTCAGCGTGGTCAGCCCAGCATTCCGGCGGCCGTGCGGGGCGCTGGCGTCAGCGCCTCGCCAACCCGGTCCACCAGCAGAGCCATCTCGTACCCCACCTGGCCGACGTCAGAGCTTCGGGCGGCCAGTACCGCGAACGACGAACCGTCCGAGATCGACATGAGGAAGAGGAAGCCGTTGTCCATCTCAACCACTGTCTGCAGCACCGCACCACCCTCGAAACACCGCGCCGCGCCCTGGGTGAGGCTGACCAGTCCGGAGGCGATGGCCGCGAGCTGGTCCGCACGGTCCCGGGGAAGATCCCGGGACGCCGCCAGGAGCAGACCGTCCGCTGAGACCGCAATCGCGTGAGCGACCCCCGGCACGCGATCGGCGAAGTTGGCCAGCAGCCAACCGAGATCCTGCGTAGTTGTCATCCCTCATGCTCCTTGCCAGCCTGCGAGGATTGCTGCCCTCCCGGGGTCGCCCCCGGGTTGGTCGAGTGGTCGTCCTTGGGCTGAGTACGGCCGCGTTGCACACCACGGTGGTACGCGGACAATAGCCCACGGACCGCTTCCGGTGTGCGACGCTGTACCGAACCTGACGCCTTGTCTACGCCACCTGGTACTAGCTGTGCCATCGGGACCCGCTTGGGCAGGCCCGCCTGGGTCTTTTCGGCCACTTCGACATCAGCCGCAGCGCTTGCCGCGCGCCAGCCGTCGTCTGCGGCGGTCTGCCAGCTGTCCTGCGGACCCTCGCCACCGCCGCCACCGGCCGCAGCCGACCGCGAGGTGGCGGCCACCGGCTCGGGTCGACGCGGCAACGACGAACCGGGCCTGCCAGCCGTGGTCGTCCCGGATTCCGTCGCCGGAGCGGGTGGCTGGGAGGCCTCCACCTTGGCGATCGGCTGGGTGGTGGCGGTCGAGGCCGCACCACCGGACTGCTTGATCATTGCTCCCGCTGCCGCCCGCGCTTCGTCTGCGGTGGGGCGCCGGGTCCGGAACCAAGCCGACTCGAGCTCGCGGAAGATCGGCAGTTCCATGGTCTCGTCGGCGAACTGCTTGGGTGCCGCTGGCGGGGTGATCGTCGGGTGCTGGGCGGTCGCCGCGTTGTCCGGACCTGACCGGGACACCCTCGGCAGTTCGGCGGTCATGTCCAGCGCCGCAGCGAGCTTCTCCGGGACCGGCGGTGCCGGGGTGTCCCGTTGCTCCGCCGCGACCGGCGGCCAGGCCGGTGGTGCCGCGCTGGGCGGCGGCGCGGCCGAGGGTGCCGGAGCAGCCGGTGGCGGTGTCGCCGGTCGTTGCTGGTGCGGCGGCGGCTGCGTCGGGCGTTGGAAGCTGGCCGGCTGCTGGAACGCGGCGGGCTGTGGGGCGGCTGCCGGTGGTGGCGCCGGCGGGGCCGAGAACGGCCGGACCGGGGGTGCGGAGACCGGCGGGACGTACGGCTGCCCACTGACCGGTTGGTGGCCGGTCGGCGCGCCGTGGGTCTCCGGCGAGGTGGGGGCCTGACGCGGGATGCCGCTGGTGGGCGCCGCTCCGGTCACCTCGCCGTCGACTGTCCAGTGATCGTTGGATCGGCGCTGTGGCAGCGGACCGGTGCGCTGCTGGCCATTGGCCGGCGGGGCTCCCAGCACGTCGGAGCCGTTGGCGCCGTTCGTGCCGTTGGTCGCTCCGGTCAGGTCCGACCAGGCTGGCATCGGGCGGGCCGGGGCGGCCGGCGGGGTCGCCGGGCCACCACCGTTGATCGGTGCCGGTTCGAACGGTCGTGGCGGGGGGCCGGCCGGTGCCGGTGCCGGTGGCTCGGCCGGTCGGCCGCCGAAGCCACCGCCCGACGGCCCGTTGCCGCCCTCCAACGCAAGGGGTGCGGCGAACGACGGCCGGGCGACGGCGGGCATCTCCTGGCCGCCACCGGAGCCGAACGCGGCCGGGGCGGCGTTGCGGCCGGCGAGGGCCCGCGGAATCAGCACCGAGGTCGGCAGGGTGACGTCGGCGACTGTACCCCGGTCGGCGGCTGGGCGCAGCTCGACCTTGACACCGTGCCGCTTGGCCAGCCGGGCGACCACGACGAGACCCATCATCCGGGACACTGCCACGTCGACCATCGGCGGGTTGGCCAACCGGTCGTTGAGCTCCCGCAGCTGGTCGGCGCTGACGCCGATACCGCGGTCCTCGACGTAGAGCACGGCACGGTCGCCGACCCGGCGGGCCTCGACCATCACCTGCGAGTCCGGCGGCGAGAAGGCCGTGGCGTTGTCGAACAGCTCGGCGACCAGGTGGACCAGGTCGTTGACGGCGTGCGCGGCGACCTCGATGTCCCGGTCGACCATCCCGAATTCGATCCGGGTGTAGTGCTCGACCTCGGACTGTGCGGCGCGCAGCACGTCGCTCAGTGCCGCCGGCTCACGCTGCACGCGGGTAGAGTCCGCGCCGGCGAGAACCAGCAGGTTCTCGTCGTTGCGCCGCATCCGGGTGGCGAGGTGATCGAGCTGGAAGAGTTCGCCGAGCCGGTCCGGGTCCTCCTCGCCGCGCTCCAACCGGTCCAGGTGGCCGATCAACCGGTCGACCAGGATCTGTGACCGGCGGGCGAGGTTGACGAACATCGTCGACACCGACGAACGCAGTGCGGCCTGTTCGGCGGCGGTCTTGACCGCCTCCAGGTGAACCGCGTTGAACGCTTCGGTCACCTGACCGAACTCGTCCTTGCTGCGGACCGGCAGCGGCTCGGCGATCTGGTTGGCCAGTTGCATCGGCGAGCTCTGCGCGGTGACCTGCGGGTCCCGCAGTCGGGCAACAGCATGCGGGAGACCGTGCTGGGCCACAGCGAGCGCGCCCTGGCGCAGTTCACGCAGCGAACGCGCCATCGCCTGGGCGACCAGAGCAGCGAAGAGGATCGCCAGCAGCAGCACGACGAGCAGCAGGATCGTCTCGATCAACAACTGCTGCTGTACGTCGTCGCGCAGGATGGTGGCCTCGTTGACCACGTCGCTGTCGATCTTCTGCTCGACGGTGCGGATCAGGTCCGCGTGTCCGGTCAGCGCCGCGTCCCAGGCGTCGGCGTCGAACGGCGTGTCACGCATCGACTCTTCGTTCTGGCCCCGGATGAAACCGCCGTAGGTGTCCGCTTCCCGCAGCGCCGGACCGGCCACCGTCTGGTTGTAGAACTCCAGGTCTTCCTGGACGGCGGCGGCCTCGAAGCTCTGCCGGGACTGGGCCTGGCCGGCCCGGGTACTGATGTAGTCGGTTCGCAGTGACGGGGTCAACGCGTTCTGGCTGAACGCCCGCAGCACGACGATCCGCTCACGGGAGAGGAACTCCTTGTTGCGGGCCAGCGAAGCGGCGGCCCGCATGTGGTCGCTCAGCTCGGTGTCGTTGGCCAGCTGGGCGGCCGAGTCGCGGATGTCGAGCAGGTCGCTGAGCAGCACCTCGTAGGCGCGGGCGGCCTCGGTGAGACGGTAGGTGCCGTCGGCGGTGGCGCTGTTGACCACCTGGCTGCGTACCCCGGGCAGGTCGGCGAGGTTCTGGTCGATCCGGGAAAGCAGGTTACGGAAGTTCACCGGCAGGTCGGTCAGCTCCGCGCGGCGCTGCGAGTACGGCGTCCGGGCCTCGTCGACGGTGCCGTGCAGGGCGTTGTACGCATCGAGGTAGCCCTGCCGGCGCTGCTCGTTGCCGGTGCCGAGCAGGAGCACTGCGGCGGCCCGCTCGTTCTGCAGGTCGTGGGCCAGGTCGCCGGAGGCGGCGGCCAAGGTGGCAAGTGTGCGTGCCTGAGACGCGTTCCCAGCGGTCTCCAGGTGCCCGATGAGGCCGTTGGTACCGACCACGATCGTCGCCAGGGTCGGCACGATCATGATCAGACCGAGCTTGGACCAGATCGGCAGATCGTTGAGCCGGCCAACCGGCCGGCGGAGACGCGACAGGAATGAATCTGCCGTCTTCGGCCGCTCGCTCACGTCACCGCCCTCCTCATCGGTGCCGGTTCGTTGCACCGGACACCCCATCGGCCGACCCGGGCGGATCGGACCCCCGAGATTCCATCACGACACCACGCAAAGAGAAAGCCCAGGTGGCTCGTCACTGCGAGTGTGATGCGATGGTTATCCCGACCTGTGACAAATAGCACTTGCCTGATCACGTTAAGTAAACACTTCGGTCCGTGTTGCCGGCTTCGAGGGCAACTGTGCTCTCGGAGCGCGACGAGCATCTTACGCCCACCACGTCGAGCCGCCACCACCGATAGGACCCGCCGGACATGGCCCTCCGCGACCAGCCACCGACCGGGTGGTTGGCTACCGGTGGCCCGAACGGGGGACCACTGTCGGCGGCCGATGGGCCACCGGCGGGTTGGCTACCAGGTCAGCCGATCAGCTTGGCGTACGCAGGCTTGATGACGTCGTCGATGACCGCCAGCCGCTCGTCGAACGGGATGAACGCACTCTTCATCGCGTTCACCGTCAACCACCGCAACTCCG
>NZ_JBSWXD010000233.1:0-7211 GCF_056160425.1 Micromonospora sp. ABR4_055 | reverse complement strand
GGTGTTGGGGTGTGCTTTGCGCCCCCCCCCCCCCCTCCCCCCCCCCCCCCCTCCCCCCCCCCCCCCCCCCCCCCCCCCCCCCCCCCCCCCCCCCCAGCCAGGTGGCCCGGACGATGCCGGTCAGGCGTCGTCCGGCGTACGGGGTGATGGGATGCCGTTGCCGCAGCCGGCCGGGATCGACGTGGTAGCTCGGCGCCGGGTCGAAGGCGACCAGGTCAGCGTCGGCGCCGACCGTGAGCCGGCCCTTGGCGGGCAGCCCCACCAGGTCGGCCGGGCCCTGGCACATCCACCGGACCACGTCACCGAGACCGAATCCACGCCGACGGGCCTCGGTCCAGACCGCCGGCAGCCCCATCTGCACCGAGGCGATGCCTCCCCAGGCGGCGGCGAAGTCCCCGGTGTCGGGTGCCTTCAGCGCGGGCAGGCAGGGGGAATGGTCGGAGACCACGCACGAGATGGTGCCGTCGGCCAGGGCTGCCCACAGCGCGTCCTGGTTGTCGCGCTGCCGGATTGGCGGACAGCATTTGAACTCGGTGGCGCCGTCCGGGATCTCCTCGGCGGCCAGGGTCAGGTAGTGCGGGCAGGTCTCGGCGCTGACCGGTACCCCGGCCCGGCGGGCAGCGGCCAGCACCGGCACCGCGCCGGCGGCGGACAGGTGCAGGATGTGCAGCCGGGCACCGACCCGACGGGCGACGTCGATGGCGGCGGTGACCGCCTCGATCTCGGCGGCCGGCGGCCGGCTGGCGAGGAAGTCCCGGTAGCGGGTCGAGGAGGCGGCGGCCATGAGCTGGTCGGGTTGTTCGGCGTGCACCACGAACAGGGCGGGTACGGCAGCCAACGCGGCGGCGAGCTGACCGGTGTCCAGTGGGGGGAACTCCGGCACCCCGGAGTCGGCAAGGAACGCCTTGAACCCGAAGACCCCGGCGGCGTACAGGTCGGGCATCACCTGCTGGTTGCCGGGGACCGCGCCGCCCCAGAAGCCGACGTCGACATGGCACTGCCCGGCGGCGGCCCGCCGTTTGACGGCCAGCGCGGCCGGGTCGACGGTCGGCGGAAGGCTGTTCAACGGCATGTCGACGATGGTGGTGACGCCGCCGGAGGCGGCGGCCAGCGTGGCGGTGGCGAACCCTTCCCATTCGGTACGGCCGGGTTCGTTGACGTGCACGTGGGTGTCGACGAGTCCGGGCAGCAGCGCGACGTTGCCGAGGTCGCTGTCGACCGTCGCCGGCACGTGTTCCCGGTAGTCGGCGACGGCGACGATCCGACCGTCCCCGACGGCGATGGCGGCCGGACGCTCGCCGTCGGGGAGCACCGTGCGGCGGGACCGCAGTACCAGATCAACGGGCATGGTCGGTGGGCTCCTCACCGGACGCGGTCGGCAGGTGGGCGGTCGGCCCGGCATCGCGGTCGGCGGCCGGAGCGGCCTCGGCGGAGCCCGGACCGGCCAGGGTGGTCAGTACGGTGCGGTCGAAACCGGCGTCGGCCGGGTCGACGGCGCCGCAGTCCAGCCCGCGCAGCAGGAACCGGGCCAGCGCCCGGGCGGTCGCCGGCTCGTCGAGGATCCCGCCGGACCGGCGGGCGAGGTAGGCGTCGAGCCGCCGGACGGTTTGCTCCCGGCCGGCGCGGTAGAACGCGTAGGTCGCGGCGAACCGGGTCGGCAACTGGTGCGGGTGCAGGTCCCAGCCCTGGTAGAAGCCGCGTTCCAGGGATCTGCGGACCAGGCCGGCGTGGCGCTGCCAGGCGGAGCGCACCGTCTCGGTGTCGCCGACCGGCAGGATGTTGGTGGAGCCGTCGCTGAGCGGTACACCGGTGCCGGCGGCGGCCACCTGCATGACGGCCTTCGCGTGGTCGGAACTTGGATGGTCCATACTCAGGTAATCGGCGGCGATGCCGCAGGCGGTTCCGTAGTCGTAGGTGCCGAAGTGGAGTCCGGCACACCGTCCGGCTGACTCATCGATCAGCCGGGCGACGGTCGCGGTGCCGTCGGGAGCGAGGATCGCCGCCGGAGTCTCGATCTGGATCTCGAACCGCAGCGCCCCGTCCACCAGCCCGTACGCCTGCTCCAGCCGGCCGCAGACGTCGACCATCGCGGCGACCTGGGCCGGGTGGCTCACCTTCGGCAGGGTGACCACGAAGCCGTCGGGCGGCCCAGCGCAGGCGTCCAGAAAAAGGTCGAGGCTGCGGACCGCCCGCCGCCGGGTGGCCGCCTCCAGACACTTGATCCGCACCCCGACGCGGGGTGGGCCCACGCCGGCGGCCCGTGCCTCGGTCAACGCACGTGCCGCGGCCCGCAGGTCGGCGTCCTCGATGGCGTCGTCGCGTACGCCGTACCCGTCCTCGACGTCGATGCGCAGGTCCTCGACCGGCTCGCGGGCCAGTTTGGCGCGTACCCGCCGGTCCAGCTCGACCGGGTACGGTGCCGGCGGATGGGCGTCCAGCGCGGCCAACGCCGCCGCACCCCAGGTCGGCACCAGGTCGGCGGTGACCCGGTCGGCGGGCACGTACACGGTGTGCACCGGCTGGCGCCCGGACGCCTCGCCCGGATAGCGGGCCCGCAGCGCGGCGTCGACGTCGGCGAGCAGGTCGTCCAACGCGGCGTACACCGCCGGATCGAGCCGGGCCATCAGTCGATCAACCGGTACGCCGGCAGGGTCAGGAAGTCGACGTAGTCGGGACCAAGGGCGACCTCCTCGAACAACGCCCGGGCCTGCGGGAACCGGCTCGCCGTCCAGTCCGGTTCGGACAGCACGGCGCGGATCGCGGCGAGTTCGGCGTCACCGATGGTCCGGACCAGATCGGCGGTCACCAGGGTGCCATCGGGCAGCCGTACCTCATTGCGGATCCACTGCCAGATCTGGGACCGAGAGATCTCGGCGGTGGCCGCGTCCTCCATCAGGTTGTCGATCGCCACCGCACCGTTGCCGCGCAGCCAGGCCTCCAGGTAGCGCACCGCGACGGCGACGTTCGCGCGCAGCCCGGCCTCGGTGACGGCACCGCCGGTGGCGGCGACGTCCAGCAGCTGCGCGGCGGTGACCGACACGTCCGGGCGCTGCCGGTCGAGCTGGTTGGGCCGGTCGCCGAGGACCTCGTCGAACACCTCGCGGCAGACCGGCACCAGGTCGGGGTGGGCGACCCAGGACCCGTCGAAGCCGTCGGCGGCCTCCCGCCTCTTGTCGGCCCGGACCTGGTCGACGGCGCGGGCGGTGACGTCGGCGTCCCGCCGGTTCGGGATGAACGCCGACATCCCGCCGATCGCCATCGCGCCGCGCCGGTGGCAGGTGGCGACCAGCAGCTCGGTGTAGGCCCGCATGAACGGCGCGGTCATGGTCACCGCCGCCCGGTCCGGCAGCACGAACCGCCCACCGGCGTCGCGGAAGTTCTTGATGAGGCTGAACAGGTAGTCCCACCGGCCGGCGTTGAGCCCGGCGGCGTACGGGCCGAGTGCCCACAGGATCTCGTCCATCTCGAACGCCGCGGTGATCGTCTCGATCAGCACGGTGGCCCGGATGCTCCCGGCCGGCAGGCCGAGCGTCTGCTCGACATGGACGAACACGTCATGCCACAGCGCGGCCTCCTCGTGGCTTTCCGTCTTGGCCAGGTAGAGGTAGGGGCCACTGCCCCGACGCAGCAGCTCGGCGGCGTTGTGGAACAGGTACAGGCCGGCGTCGACCAGCGCGCCGACGGCCGGCGCGCCGTCGAAGACGAGGTGCCGCTCGTCGAGGTGCCAGCCACGGGGCCGGACCACGATCGTCGGGTACGGCCCGGGGCCGAGCCGGTACGTCTTCGTCTCGGTCCGCAGCTCGATGGTGCGTCGCACGGCGTCGGCGAGGTTGCGTTGCCCGTCGACCACGTTCACCCAGTGCGGGGTGTTCGCATCCTCCAGGTCGGCCAGCCACACCCGGGCACCGGAGTTCAATGCGTTGACGGTCATCTTGCGGTCGGTGGGCCCGGTGATCTCCACCCGCCGGTCGGCCAGGTCGGGCGGGGGCGGCGGCACCGTCCAGCTGCCGGCCCGCACCTGCGCGGTGTCGGCCCGGAAGTCCAGCCGGCCGGTGCGGGCGATGTCGGCCCGGCGGCGGCTCCGGGCGGCGAGCAGCTCGGTCCGCCGGCCGGCGAACCGACGGTGCAGTCCGCCGAGGAACGCCACCGCGTCGCCGGTCAGCACGTCGCCGGTAGGTGGCAGCGGGTCGACCTGGCTGCGGGGTATCAAAGGTCACTCCTGTTCGACGGGGCCGGGGACATCAGGGCCCGGTGCGCGCGGGCGGCCCGGCGGGCCAGGTCGGCGGCGTCGGCGGTGCGCAGCTCGGCGCGTTCGACGACCGGCCGGCCGGCGACCAGGAGCAGCTCCACCGGTGCGGGTGGGCCGAGCACCAGTGCGGCGACCGGGTCGTCGATGCCGGCGTGGCCGAGCCCGTCGACCCGCCACAGCGCGACGTCGGCGAGCTTGGCCACCTCAAGCGAGCCGATCTCGGCTGCCCGGCCCAGGCAGCGCGCGCCGCCGATGGTGCCCAACGCGAGGGCGTCGCGGGCGGTCAGCGCCGCCGGCCCGCCGCGCAGCCGGGCCGCGTACAGCGACTGGCGCAGCTCCGCGCCGAGGTGGCCGACCTCCTGGCTGGCGGCGCCGTCGACGCCCAGGCCGACCGGTACGCCGGCGGCGAGCAGATCGGTCACCCGGGCGGTGCCGGCGCCGAGCCGGGCGTTCGAGCTGGGACAGTGCGCGACGCCGGTGCCGGTGGCGCCGAGCCGGGCCACCGCCGCGTCGTCGAGGTGGACGCCGTGTGCCAGCCACACGTCGTCGCCGAGCCAGCCGAGCTGTTCGGCGTACTGCACCGGGGTGCAGCCGTGCGTGGTCCGGCAGTACTCCTCCTCCTCGACGGTTTCGGCGAGGTGGGTGTGCAGCCGGACCCCCCGGCGGCGGGCCAGTTCGGCCGACTCGCGCATCAGCCGGGGGGTGACCGAGAACGGCGAGCAGGGGGCCACGGCGACCCGCAGCATCGACTCCGGCGCCGGGTCGTGCCAGCGGTCGATCGCCGCCTCAGTCGCGGCCAGCGCGGCGTCGGTGTCCTCCACGGTGGAGTCCGGGGGCAGCCCACCGGCCGAGCGGCCGAGGTCCATCGAACCCCGGCAGGGATGGAACCGCAGCCCGATCCGGCGCGCGGCGTCGATCTCGGCGGCGAACAGGTCACCGCCGTCGCGGGGGAAGACGTAGTGGTGGTCGGTGCTGGTGGTGCAGCCGGACAGCGCCAGCCAGCCGAGGTTGGCCGCGGCTGCGTCATGCACCGTGTCGGCGTCCATCCGCGACCAGACCGGGTAGAGGGTGGTCAGCCAGCCGAACAGGTTCTGCTGCTGGGCCAGGCCACGGGTGGCCCACTGGTAGAGGTGGTGATGGGTGTTGACCAGGCCGGGGGTGGCCAGGCAGCCGGTGCCGTCGACCCGGCGTACCCGGCGCTGGTCCCCGCCGGTGAGCGTGTCGAGCAGGCCGGCGGGCACGTCGCCGGGGCCGACGGCGGCGATGTGGCCGTCGTCGCCGACGACGAGATGCCCGTCGCGGTGCTCGGTGCCGGCGGCGTCGACCGTGGCGACGGCGGCGCCGGTGACGACGATCACCACTGCCCCAGCTCCGGCGGCGCGTCGTCGCGGGTGACGGTGCCCTCGATCAGCCCGTACGGCCGGTCGGCGGCGACGAACACGCTGTTCGGGTTGTCCAGGCCGAACGGGCTCAGGTCGACCAGCAGGTGGTGCTTGTTCGGCAGGGCCAGCCGCACCTCCACCACGTCGGGCCGGTCGGTCAGCACCCGCTCACCCATCGCGTACAGGGTCTGCTGCAGGGACCGGCTGTAGGTGCCGACGAACGCGTCGACCAGCGCCTGCCGTACGGCCGCGTGGGCGGCGTCGAAGCCGCCGGGCGGCGCGGTGCCGGCGTAGCGCCACCGGGCGTCCACGGCGGTGGCGAGGATCCGGTCGTCGGCCTCCGGCAGGGTGGTGTACGGGTCGACGACGTAGCCCCGGAACTCCGAGTCGGTGGAGTTGAGCAGGACCAGGTCGGACAGGCCGGCGATCACCTCCGCCCGGTCGCCGTCGTAGCGGACCGTGACGGTACGGGTGGAGCCGCCGTCGCGTTCGAACGAGTGCGGCCCCAGCCGTCGCCAGTCGTACTGCTCGATGTCGACGCGGGCCCGGCTGATGCCGGGCTGGCTGTCCACGAAGTGCCGGGCCAGCAGCAGGCCGAACTCCTCGGCGCTGGCGACGCCGTGACGACGGGCGAACGCGTACACCGTGTTCTTCTGCGTGTCGGTCGGCAGCACCTGGCTGTTGTCGCCGGTGAGGTGAGTGGCGGCGAGGTCACCGGCGAGCGCGACGGAGACGTTGAGGTCGCGCAGGGTGTGCCGGTCGCCGTCCCGGTCCACCCGGACCACCCGGGTCTGCGCCTTGCCGTACCGGTTCGGCCCCAGAACGATTCCCATCCGGTCAGCTCCCTCGGTAAGTGGTGTAGCCGTACGGGCTCAGCAGCAGCGGCACGTGATGGTGGCGGGCGGCGTCGCGGACGGTGAACACCACCGGGATCTCGGTGTAGAAGGCATCCACCCCGAGCCGGTCGGCCACGTCGAACACCAGCCGGTAGGTGCCGGCGGCCCAGCCGGCGCCCGGCACCCAGTCACGCAGCCGGCCGTCGGCGTCGGTGTGTCCGGTGGCGACGGTGCGCCAGCCGCCCCCCGGGTCGGCAGCGTCGAGTCGCACGGTGATACCGGTCGCCGGGGTGCCGGTGGTGGTGTCCAGCACGTGGCTGGACAGCGGCGCCGGCCCGGCGAGGTCGTCGACGAGTCGGCGCAGGCGCAGGGCGGCGATGTCGCCGAGCTCGGTGCGGACCACGCCCTGCTCGGTGTCCGGGTCGTGGTGCAGCCGCTGCCGGGCGGCGGCCACCAGTTCCGCGGCGCCACGGCCGTTCGCGAAGATCAGGAAGCGGTACCCGAACCGCTGCTCGTAGGCGTCGTTGACCTCAGCCAGTTCGGTCGCGACGCCGGGGCCGGAAGCGACGGTGCCGGGGCCGGGGCCGGAAGCGACCGTGCCGGAAGCGGCCGTAGCCGCCGCCTGCTCGCGACGGGACCACTGGGCGTCCCGGCCGGTGCCGGTGGGCGGCCGACCGATCCGCGGGTGGACGGCGACCGCGTCGGCCACCTCCGGCCAGGGCAGCGCACCGACCTGCGCCCGCG
>NZ_JBSWXD010000232.1:0-7225 GCF_056160425.1 Micromonospora sp. ABR4_055 | reverse complement strand
CCCCCCCCCCCCCCCTTTTTGAATGAGATGGAAACCACGGGGATCGAAACAGGGGGAAGGTGGGGGGAAGTGGAGGGTGTGTAGAAGAAACAGGCCCGCAGGTGCGCGACCCGCCGCCGGTAGATGCCGGCCGCGCCGAGCACCTCCCGCTCGTGGTCGGTCACCGTCGTCAACCGCATCGGGTACGGCTGCCAAATGGCCACCCCTTCCCGGTTGCCGGCGACGTGCACGACGCCGTGGGTCAGCCCGTGTGTCAACTCGACGTCGAACAGCCGCAGGAACGTGGTGTACCGGTTGGACACGTCGGCGATCAGCCAGCCGGCCACCGGGTTGGTCACGAACGCCTCGGCGAGCAGCGCCGACAGCTCGGCGATGTCGGTGACGTCGGCGTCCCGGACGGTCATCTCGGATTCCATCGTGGTCTCTCCAGTAGGTTCGGAACGGGTGGCGGCCCGCGCCCAGCCGAGGAACCGGGCGTACGCCGCCGCCGGGGTCAGCCCCGGCAGGTCGAGGGCGGCCTCCGCGGACCGCTCGGCCACGTACATACACAGACCGATCCGGTCGTACGCGGCGACGAGTTGCGCCTTCGCCGGCTGACACGGCCACGGTGCCCGGCACACCCGGCAGCGCCACGACGGCCGTGCCGCCACGTGCTCGACGGTCACCGGCCGGCGGCCCGGGTCGCCGACCGCGCCCGGGGCGACCAGCGCCGCCCGGTCGTCGGCCGGATGTCGAAGGTGACGAACTGCCGGGAGCCGCAGTCGGGGCAGCGCAGTGTCTGCCCGCAGGCCGGGCACCAGCGCCGCCGCAGCCGGCACAGCAGCAGACCCGGCGGAATGCCGAGCACAAAGCCGGCGGCAATGAACGCGAGGGCGGTGGACATTCCATTTCCTCCCGGGCGAAGATCAATTAATCGTGCGGGCAGGAGTGCATGCGCCGGGCCCGCCGCAGCCGGTCACGGGGGTTTCCCGACTGCGGCGGGTGACTATGGACAGCACCGGCATCAGTTATCTAAGTTGGACCGCATGCATAAGACAAGGCGCGATGCGCCCTTATCGTCGTGGGCAACCCCTTGTCGAGGTCAATCATTTCAGTGCCGAGCGCCTTCACGATTATGAAGGCGCTCGTCAGTTGATTGTCCGCCACGTTGGTGACTACACTCACCACAGAGGATGAAGGGGGCGAGCGATTTGTCCGGCTCCATCGGCACAACCCTGCTCCGCCGACACATCGGCCGCTGGCTCACCGTGTTGCGGGAGGCTGCCGGCATCAGCCAGGACGCCGCAGCTCAAGCACTGCAACGCGGCTCCTCCACCATCTGGCGCATCGAGGCCGGCGACTCGCGGATCCGCTTCCGCGACGTCGACGTCGACGCCATGTGCACCCTCTACCGGGTCTCCCCGGAGACCCGCCACCGCCTGCTCACCATGACCAGGGAGACCCGCGACGCCCCGAGGCGTGCCTGGTGGCACGACTACACCGAATCGGCCCTACCCGCCTGGTTCGGCCTCTACGTCTCCCTCGAAGACAGCGCCGCCATGATCCGGCAGTACGAGCAGGAAGCCGTTCCCGGGCTTCTGCAAACGCGTGCCTACGCGGAGGCGATCACGCGCATGCCGGAGGGCGTTATCAGTGACGAGGAAATCGAGCGTCGAGTGAGCGTCCGACTCGAACGGCAGGCACTCCTATCAGCACCACGTCCACCGCATCTCCGTGTGATCCTCAACGAGGCGGTCCTGCGCCGGCCAGTCGGTGGTGTTGACGTGATGGTCGAGCAGTTGCAGCACATGCTCGACGTCACGGCGCGCTTCTCGGTATCGGTGCGTGTTCTGCCCTACTCGACCGGTGCGCACAGCGGGATGAACTCCGCCTTCAGCATCCTGACCTTTCCCAACGCACCACTGAGCCGAGATCCTGTCGAGCCGCCCATCGCGTACGTCGACACCCTGACCGGCGCGCTCTATCTGAACAAGCCCGACGAGATTCACGCCTACGAGACGGTCTGGGCGGATCTCGACCGGCGAGCCCTTGACGAAGCCTCGTCGAGGGAGATGATCAAGGAAGCATTGGAGGCATTTTCCAGTGGTCGACCTGGCCAGCGCCACGTGGCGCAAGAGTAGTCGTAGCGGCAACGTGGGCAACTGTGTCGAAGTAGCGACGAACCTGCCCGACGTCATCGCCGTACGGGACAGCAAGGACACGACCGGCCCGGTCCTGACCTTCGCCCCCGCCCAGTGGGCCACCTTCACCACCCACCTGCCCACGCCTGACGCCCGCTGAGACTGTTGGGGGCGGCTGGCTGTACCCGGCCAGCCGTCACCAAACGTGCAGTCTGGCGTCTGAAGTTGATCTAGGAACCTCCGGTGACCACGCTCCAAGC
Source organism: Micromonospora sp. ABR4_055 (assembly GCF_056160425.1). Lineage (NCBI taxonomy): Bacteria > Bacillati > Actinomycetota > Actinomycetes > Micromonosporales > Micromonosporaceae > Micromonospora > Micromonospora sp. ABR4_055. Next base: position 4,845 of record NZ_JBSWXD010000232.1, on the reverse strand, counting down.
GGGGGGTTCCGAACCGCCAAACCTCTACGATTGGGACATAAACTGCTCGTGAGCACCGCGAAGCCAATCGTGATTGGTGAATACTTGCAGCTCGCGAGCCGCTGCGCCGGACCTCCGGGTCCGGCGAGGATCGCAACCCACACGTCGGCGGCCCGGTCTTCCACCGGCAACTGCTGCGCCGGACCTCCGGGTCCGGCGAGGATCGCAACGTGTTGCTGCTGGTCGTAGGACTGCCGATCGCGTTGGTGCTGCGCCGGACCTCCGGGTCCGGCGAGGATCGCAACCACCCAAGGGGCCCCGGGTGCTACGGCACAGCGTAGCGCTGCGCCGGACCTCCGGGTCCGGCGAGGATCGCAACGGCGCGAACGCCGTCAAGGGCAGCCAGGTCCGGCTGCTGCTGCGCCGGACCTCCGGGTCCGGCGAGGATCGCAACCGGTCCGGGTCGCACACCACGAACGGGCCGACGTGGCTGCTGCGCCGGACCTCCGGGTCCGGCGAGGATCGCAACCGCGTAGTCGTACGACTTGCCGCCGTTGCCGAGGCCGCTGCGCCGGACCTCCGGGTCCGGCGAGGATCGCAACGACGTCAGCCCATGGCCGGCGTCGACCTCGAACACCAGGCTGCGCCGGACCTCCGGGTCCGGCGAGGATCGCAACATCGTGCTGGTGCTGCTGGCCGTGGTGCTGATCCTGGCTGCGCCGGACCTCCGGGTCCGGAGAGGAGCGCAACATCTCCACGTACGACCTGGACGACGTGGTCACCGCCTGCTGCGCCGGACCTCCGGGTCCGGCGAGGATCGCAACATGGGCCGAAGCGCGAAGGTCAACGTGCTCGCCATCGCTGCGCCGGACCTCCGGGTCCGGCGAGGATCGCAACCGTCAGGCGGCGGAGCTCATGTTGGCGGGTGTGGTTGCTGCGCCGGACCTCCGGGTCCGGCGAGGATCGCAACCTAGCCAAGGCGTGGCCGAAGCTAGAGAACCACCTGAGCTGCGCCGGACCTCCGGGTCCGGCGAGGATCGCAACACCACCGCCACCGACACGGAGGCCGGCCGGCTCAGCGCTGCGCCGGACCTCCGGGTCCGGCGAGGATCGCAACCTGCGGCTGTGGCACGAGGGCGAGAGCCCATCCCGGCTGCGCCGGACCTCCGGGTCCGGCGAGGATCGCAACGTCGGCGCCGCCCAGCAGGCGATGAAGGCCAGCGGCGTGCTGCGCCGGACCTCCGGGTCCGGCGAGGATCGCAACCATGGTGCGATGGGGGGCCTTTAGGGCTTCAGAGACCGCTGCGCCGGACCTCCGGGTCCGGCGAGGATCGCAACGACGATCGAGAGCACGCCATCCGAGTCGGGATCGAGCGAGCTGCGCCGGACCTCCGGGTCCGGCGAGGATCGCAACGATGGTTACAAGATCATCGAAGTGTCTGATGGTCGGTGCTGCGCCGGACCTCCGGGTCCGGCGAGGATCGCAACGGGGCAGTCATCGCCGCCGGACATGCCCTCCTCCCTGGCTGCGCCGGACCTCCGGGTCCGGCGAGGATCGCAACCGTCTCCAAGTCGCACAGAATGGATCGGACGATTTGGATGCTGCGCCGGACCTCCGGGTCCGGCGAGGATCGCAACGCCGTCGACCCACACCGTCCACGACACCTTCGCGCCGTGCTGCGCCGGACCTCCGGGTCCGGCGAGGATCGCAACTCGTGCTTGGTGACGGGCAGCCACTCCCGGAACTGGCTGCGCCGGACCTCCGGGTCCGGCGAGGATCGCAACCGGCCCTCGGTGGGGGTGCGTCGCCGCGACCGTGGTCGCTGCGCCGGACCTCCGGGTCCGGCGAGGATCGCAACGCCAGCCGGCGCGACTCCCCGTACGGGGTGGCCGGCGCTGCGCCGGACCTCCGGGTCCGGCGAGGATCGCAACCGGGTAATCAGATGCGTCCATGTCTCCGGTCCGATGAGCTGCGCCGGACCTCCGGGTCCGGCGGGGATCGCAACACATGCAACCAGCACCTAGCATGATCCAGTCAGTGGGTGCTGCGCCGGACCTCCGGGTCCGGCGAGGATCGCAACGCCAGCATACGACTCCGCCCACTGGACGCGGGCGGGCTGCGGCGGACCTCCGGGTCCAGAGAGGAGCGAAACACCACTCCGGGCGGCGGATCGGTGCACTACTCCAAGCTGCGCCGGACCTCCGGGTCCGGCGAGGATCGCAACGGGCGCGATCGCCTGAATCCCGTCGAGCACGGATGTCGCTGCGCCGGACCTCCGGGTCCGGCGAGGATCGCAACCCCGCGTCGCGGCCGAACAGCAGCGGTACGCCACCCGCTGCGCCGGACCTCCGGGTCCGGCGGGGATCGCAACTACGCGCATTAGCGCTGAATCATCCTGCGCGGAGGCTGCGTAGCGTGTCCAACGCGACACTCATCGACGTGGCCTGCGCTTCGCGCCGAGCCCTGGTCAGGGTCTACCTGCGCGGTTGCCTTACTCGGCTGCCGTCGGTCGCTAGACCTACCTGGCTGCCTACGTCCTCACTGTCCGCAGCGGCTAGTACGGCGTCCAGGAGGCCGGGGAAGCGGGTGTGCAGGTCCTCGCTGCGCAGGACGACGTAACACCGAGTGCCTTCCTGCCGGGTACGGGTAAGCCCTGCGTCCCGCAGCACCCGTAGGTGGTGGCTCAACGTCGACTTGGAGACCGGGACTCGCAGCGCTCCCCAGCCGCGTTCCTGGCCGTCGGATAGCAACCGGACCAGCCCAACCCGGATCGGGTCACTCAGTGCCGCCATCACCTCAGTGAGAACCATCTCCCCGGGATCCGGGTGCCGCGCTTCCTTCACCACGACATGGTAGCTTGTTCGACGTTCTACGAACATCGAATGAAGGGTGTGTGCTGATGGAATCCAATGTCAGCGGAAAGTTTGCGGACCGTGTTGCCATCGTTACCGGAGCGGGATCAGGAATCGGTCGCGCGACCGCGATCGCATTCGCCGAGGCCGGCGCGCACGTCCTCGGCGTCGGGCGCCGTCAAGACGCGCTGAACACCACCGCGCAGCAGCACCCACGCATCGCCGTGCTCCCCGCCGATATCCGCGCCGCACACGCACCCCAGGCAGTCATCGACGCCGCCGTTGACCGATGGGATCGGGTCGACGTACTGGTCAACAACGCCGGTGCCACGACGATCATGCCGCTGGCCGACGCAACTACGCACGGCATCGCCAACCTATTTGATCTTCACGTCACCGCGCCCAGCCTGCTCGCTCGCGCGGCCCTGCCCTACCTGCAGCAGACCCAGGGGTCGATCATCAACCTTTCCAGCACGTACGGGCACCGCCCGGCACCCGGCATCGCCCACTACGCCGCCTCCAAGGCCGCCCTGGAACAGCTCACCCGATGCTGGGCACTGGAACTAGCAGCCACAGGAATCCGAGTCAACGCCCTGGCCCCCGGCCCCACCGAGAGCGAGGCCCTGACCGCCGCCGGCCTCCCCGAACCGGTGCTCAACCAGATCAAGCAAGACGAGGCCGGACGGATCCCGCTCGGCCGTCGGGGAGAGCCCAACGAGGTCGCCACATGGGTCCTCCGCCTGGCTGACCCCGTCGCCACCTGGCTGACCGGACAGATCCTCACCATCGACGGTGGCCTCGAACTCACCTGACACCCGGACCAGCGCCGGTGACCCGCGCAAGTGCTCGTCGAATGCGTTGATTAGTGTGGACACTGCGCTGGGCCTCCGGGTCCGGCGAGGATCGCAACGCCGGACGTGAGCCCGTCAACCGCAGTCCGTACGCTTCAAGCTTCTGACTGATCTCGGCACGTACAGTCGAGCCGAGTCGCCCAGCGCCCTCGATGTCCCGCAGCACCTGTGCAGTCGTACCGATGACCCCGCCCTCATCAGCCACCCGCCGACGCAGTTCCTCATAGCTCGTGGGGCTCACTCTGCCGGCTGGTTCCGGCGAGCGCGTGGCGTTCGGCGGGTCTACTGCAGGTCGAAGTCGAACTCGACGGTGGCGACATCCTTGTCGAGCCGCAGCAGCCAGGACGCGCCGATCACCCCGGCACCGGCAGGTGGGTCGGCGACCGCTGGCTTGGCTCGGATGATCTGGCTGCGTCGGAGGGCGTCCGCAGCGCCGGCGCTGTCGCCGACCGCTGCGCACGCTCTGCTCAGGTTGTGTAGCACTGCTGCGAGGCTGGGGTCGGCGACGGCTGCCGTGTCCAGGATGGAAGCCGCGCGAGCGAGTAGGTCCTTTGCCTGTTCCGGCTCGCCCAACGCTTGGCGGACGGCGGCGAGGTCGTTGAGGATCACGGCAACGTCCGGGTGGGCGGCACCGAACGCCTTTTCGTAGATGCCAAGTGACTGCTCCAGCACCTGGCTTGCCTCCTCTGACCTGCCCAGTTCGTGCAGGATCACACCGTGGTTGATCAGGTCGGCGGCCAGGGCAGGATGCCGGGTGCCCAGAGTCTCGGTGTCGATCTCGACTGCCTGTTCGGCGCAGCGGCGGGCAGCAGCGAAGTTCCCCGCGTCGGCGTACGCGTTCGACAGGTTGTTCAGCGAGGTGGCGACGTCGGGGTGGCTGACCCCGAAATGGGCCCGCCGGATGTCGACAGCGCGTTCGTGCGCGTGAACTGCGCCGTCAGCGTCGCCGGCCTGCCGTTCCACGTTGCCGAGGTTGTTCAGCGTCGTCGCGCAGGCGGGGTGATCCCCGCCGAGCGCGCGCTCCAGGATCGTCAGCGCCCGGAGGTGGTAGTCCCGCGCCTTGCTGAGCGAACCTAGACGAGTAGTTCCGAAGTCAGGGGTCGATGTCCGGGCATGAGGAGAGGGCATCCAAGATCATGTTGTGACGCAAGACCTGGACACC
>NZ_JBSWXD010000231.1:0-7294 GCF_056160425.1 Micromonospora sp. ABR4_055 | reverse complement strand
GAGACCGTCACGGCCGCAAATCAACACCACCACGGCTGCCGGAGCACGCACCAACTGTCCGACTACACAAAGTCACCCACGGGAACTGGGAGGACTTACCGTGCGACGGCCTCGGCGCCGCCGATCGTCTTGAGGTCAATCCGTTGTCGACTGGTCTTGTCGCTACGCCCAGCGAGTAGGAGCAGATCATCAACGCTGGGCCTGTCGCCGACGAGCAGCACTTCCGAGATGGAGCACAGGTATGACTTGGACAGGTGTTCGACTGCCACGGCCATGTGATGCACGGCAAAATCGGAGTCCGGAGGATCTGTGGCGTAGGCGGTCAGCGCCGTTGCAGCCCAGCGCAGCGCCGAGGAGTACAGATCATCTCGTAGCGACATAGCCTCGAAGCGTAGTCATCCTGGACCACACTGTTTCTGCTCGGTCGGGGAATCCGCGCAGCGGCGTGGGCCTACCGGTCAGTGCTGGCCCGGCGGATCACGCGGTAACGAAGCGGGTGGGTTGTCGACTGGGCGGCGCTGGTGTGCCGCCGCAAGCCCGGGTGGTCCCTGCGGCCGTGACGGGGCACGTCGCAGCTCTGAGTACCGCCAGAGGTCGTCCCACCAGCAGCGCAGGTCGCGGGAGTCCTTCGGCAGGATTCGGTCGACGACCCGCACGAGCGTGGCCGCAAGCATGGCGCCCAGCGTGACCAGGGCGATCGCCCACCAAGGCGCGCCAACGTAGACCAATGTAGGCAGGACCGTTGCGGGCAGGATCCCCTGGACGATGCGGCTCACCGGGAGCCTCTATCGGGTACCGGACGCCGCATGGGCTCTCCTTCGTCCTGGCGTGTCGACGGTTTCGACTCCACGAGCGGGTACGACGCGACCATCTACCACCGCCGAGCACCGGGGCGGCCGAAGACCGGTTTGACGCCGTACACCCATCCTGAGCTGCGATCAGACGTGCTGTGCGTCCCGAGATGACCGTGGGGAACGGCCGAGACGAGGCGTTGGTGAACGCAGTCCTGGCTGCGCTGACTCTGGACAAAGCATGGAATCGCTAGGATTGGCCGAGACCATTCGAAGGGACGATCCGATGCCTCCGCGACTGACCAGGCCGGCGATCGTGCCCAAGGAACGCGAGAACCTGGTCCACTTGCTTTGGAGGTTCTACATCGCGGCGCAGAGACCGACGACAAGGCGGATCGCGGAGACGATCGAGGCGCGCGAGGACCGTCGCGGGTCGGCCAACCACGAGACGGTTCGACGGACGCTTCGCGGCGAGGCGGTGGGTGCCTGGTTGACCGTCGAAGTGATCTTCCTCGCCCTGTGCGAGATCGCGGACATCGATCCACACGACATCGAGCACGACGAGCACTACGACCGCTTCAGCCCGCCCCCCGTCAGTCACCACGAGCAGTGCCGCCGGTACTGGAACGAAGCCGTGGACGGAGCGCCGATGCCCGACATCCCCCGAACACGCAAGGAGCGCGACGAACAGGAGGCGGCAGCCAAAGCAGAGGCCGACCGCAAGTCTGCCCCGCGATACACAACCTTCGATGATGAGCCGCCATTCTAGCGCTGGTAGCGAACGGATCGGCCTCCTCGTCTTTCGGCAGGCGGGAATCCGCCCGTTCGCTGCTGGTGTCGATGTCTCCCGACAGAGCGGTGCGGTGCGGCCGAGGTAGCGGTCCGGGTCGACCACCAGTGGGTGCCGGAGAAGCCGGTGTGCCCGAAGCTGCGGGACCGGTGAGCGCGCCCATGAACCAGGGCTGGTTGAGTACTACGACGCCGAGGCGGTGGTCGGCGGTGCGGTGTGGGCGTTCCTGGTCGATCGCCGGCAGTCCAGTGTTGGCGTCGGTGAGCATCCGTTGGCAGGTGGCGGCGCTGATGTCGACGACGAGCAGGTCCTGCTCGCGGAGCAGGACGCGCGTCCGCCATCGATCATCGGCGGAAGATCGAGAACGGACGGCGCTGCGCCGTTGGCTACTGTGGGTGCCGCGCTCCGGACGGTGCACGGACGGGTTCGCGACCGCGACGTGGCGCTATGGACGGCCAAGGGAACCAGTGCGCGGAGAGGGGCGTGTGGCGGTGTTCATCTCGTGACCACGGTGCCGATGCCGGACCTGGCCGACCGGCCGGTCAGCTTCGCCTACAACTACCGCATGCGTTGCGGCTGCGGCGGCGTGGAGTACCTGAGCGCGGTCGACTACGAGGCCGAGATCAACGAAGCCCACATGCCGTGCTCGCACTGCGGAGGCAGTATTCACTTCGGCCGGGGCGCCGCTGCGTTGCGCGATCCCAACGATTCCGCGCTCGAGACCGAGCAACTCAATCGGCTGACGTGGTACCACACAAGCACGTCGCCGGACTGGCCGTCGCCGGCCTACGAGGAACAGCAGCGGGAATGGCTGCGCGACATCCGCCTCGTCACCGACGACCAGATCACCATGCTTTCGGGCCTAGCGCTGCACGTCGGCACCTACGAGGCTGCGATCGAGAACGTGTTGCGTCGCATGAAGTACCAGGACGACCGCGACTCCCGGTTCTTCCTGTACCGGGTGGCGCTCAACCTCGACCCAACCCGGATCGAGGCCGGCTACCGGGACGAAAACGAGCAGCGTGCGGCCCGTTTGTTCAAGGCCGAGCTTTGCGACGAGGGACTGCAGGCGGTCCGCTACCTCAACGTCTACGAGTCGCCCGGGTCGTTGTCCTTGGCGGTGACTGCGGACGCGATCGCTGCGGTGCAGGTGGTCGACCTCGACGGACACGGTCTGGCGCCCGGTCACGATGCTGAGCTGGTCGAGCGGCTCGACACGTTCCAACGCGACCTCGATGCGGACCGGTTGCGGTCCGTGCCTCCATCCCGGGATCCGATCTCGGTCCTGGAACAGCTGCGACGTCGCATGGCAGTCCGGCGCGGAGAGGCCGCCGACCCTGGCCGGCCACGCGGACCGGAGTTCTACACGCTGTGGGAGTCGATCGACTCGATGCTGGCCGAGCGCTATCTCGTGGGGGTCAACGCCATGGTGACCCGTGCGTTCCGTGACGCCGTGCGGCCGCGGCGCCGGGATGACGACGGTGCCGTGCGCGCGTACGCCGACTTCTACGCCACCCGCGCGTTCGCGCTGATGCATCCGTCTGCACTGATCGCCGGCCTGGCATCGCGGCCTGCGGCAGCCCCCGGGTCGCGACCGGCTGAGATCCATAGCTGAGGCCCGCCCGGCCAGCGAGCCGGCCTTTGAGTCTGGTGAAATCGATCGTCGATTGCGGTCACCGGGGTGGCTGGCTCCCTCACGGAGGAGCCAGGTCGTCGCGACTCGTAACCCCGCGTTTGGGTAGATCAGGGCTCGGAAGATCGGTACAGCGGTGAGTGACGAGGAGGGCACATGGTAGGGGAAAGTTATCCTGTCGCCCTCGCAGGGTGCTTTCGCGTACGGTTCGGCCGTGACTACCAGGCCATGGGCGCCGCTCAGTCGCCGCCTTGCCGGCCTCGGCCCGGACGACACCGTCCATGACGGCATCCCGCAGTATCTACGCGGCGCGCTCGACGACTGGGTGTACGAGTGCTACCCGGACGACACCTACCTGTGGACCCAGTTGGAAAACACGCTCAAGTTCCGGCTCCGCCTTGATGAGCTCCCCCGCCCGCAGCAACTGGACGACGAGCAGCTCCTCGACCTCGTCGATGCGCTGCTCGCCTGGGAACTGGAACCCCAGCACTGGCAGTTCGACAAGCTGAACGAACTGCCCACCGCCGGCGGCGCCGGCTGGCGGATCAATGCCGACCGCAACGGCTTGGAGCGACGCGTTGACACCACGGTCACCGCCGCTGTCGCCACAACTGTGCGCAGCGTGGCCGCCGACGCGGCGGACCACCTGCGCACGGCCTGGAACACGGCGTACGGCCGCAACCCGGATCCGGACAAGGCATACGACGAAGCGGTGCTCGCCGTCGAGGCAGTCGCGTGCCCGCTGGTATGCCCGACAAACCCACGGCGCACCCTCGGCACCGTCATCGCCGACCTGGGCAATCAGAACGCTCAATGGGCGCTGACCATCAGCGACGCCACCGGCCAACCGGCCGGCCCGGACCGGCTGGTCGAGATGCTCAAACTGCTCTGGCAGGGCCAGTCCCGCCACGCCGGCAGCCCGAACTCCCGCCGGCAGACCCAGGCCGAGGCCGAGGCCGCCGTGCACCTGGCCGCCACCCTGGTGCTGTGGCTGACCAGCGGCGTGCTGTACCGGCGATGACCGCGCCGGTCGGACTGCCCGGCTCGCCGACCACGCTCGCCCTACACGGACGCATCGAAGTGGCGGGGCTGGCCGCCGCCGGGGGGCGGCGGCCAACACGCCGACGCCCCCAACACGCCGACGCCCCCAACACCCGGCGCGCCTACCTGCGGGACCGTGGCGCCGGGTGTCGTGCTTCGAGGCCCGCCCGGCCACTCGTAGACTGCGGGCGGCGGTCATGCCCGCCCGTCTCCGAGCCGCCGGTTGTCGGGGTACAAGCTCGTCTACATAGGCGCGTACGGCTAGGTGTGCAGAGCTTTGTCGTACCCGCTGCAAGGAGAAATGATCACCAAGTTGGATGGTCCCAGCCGAGGTGCCTCCAGACCTTGCAGAGGCAGCCGGGACCGGCGTGTTTCTGGCAGTGGGCCGTGGGCATGGAGGAGCTTCGGCGCGCAGCCGCAGCCAGGCGCTGTCATCGGTAGCAAGCCGACCCGCACCGCAGCCGCGCAGCGGCGAGGAGGGGAAGCGGCGCGGTAGGGATCTTGAGGTCGAGGCACCCGCGCACGGGCCAACGTCTGGTACAGCGTAGATCTTGCCGTCACGGTGTGTACGTGTGGCCGTACTTGCCTGTGTACTTCAAGCCGTACCCCGACACCGGTGCCCACGCCGCAGGCGGCGATCGAGGACAAGCCGCCACCGACGCAGCGTGAACTCCACAGCCGACCTTTGTCACGAAGGGCGTGGGCCTTCGCGAGAGGGACAACATCATGGGCAAGCGCAACCGCGCACGCACCCGCGCCATCCGCGCCGAGATGACACAGACCGGACAGAAATACGCCCGAGCAGCCGCCACGGCAGCCGAGACACCGCGGGGTGACGGCGGAGCACGCAGCAGCGGCGAGGCCGCCGTCGAGCACGTCAGGCGCCTGCTACGGGCGCAGTTGGCGATCGACGATGCCCGCTCCGAGCGCCTGAAGGAACTTGAGCAGCAGGGGCACCGCATCGTCGACGGTGGTCAAGTCGGCGTCGACGAGTGGAACATCTTGGACTGGAACACCCACGAGGTGCTCGCCGAGAGCAACGACGGGTGGGACGGCTACGCCGCCGCCGCAAAGCGCCTCTGCCCCGACGGCCGAATGGTTCACGTCGACGACGTCACCGACAACATGCCGTTGCCTCAGGTGAGCACCCCAGGGGTTCCGCCGTCGCTGGGGCAGGCCCTCGACGAGTGGATCAGCCGGTCCGACACGCCGGTCGAGGAGATCGCGCAGTTCATCGGCTGGTCAGTCGAGAAGGTTCGCGAGCACCAGTAGACCTGTTATGGAGGCGCCACCAAGCCCACGGGCGAGCCTCCACGAGCCACCAACCCCCGGGGCGACTCATCTTCCACGTCGCCGCCTTCTTCGAGTTCATCTGCGAGCTCATCGTCGCCGGCACCCGCGAAGGCCTCGCCGCCGCCTGCGCCCGCGTCGGCGGCCGGCCCATGGTCGTCAACCCCGAGATCATCCGCGCGGCCCGGGACAGGCTGCCCAACCCCGAGGGCATCGCCAACGCCCGACCACTCGCCCCGCTACTCGAACCAATCACCGACCCCGACCGGCCCGCCCACCTGAACATCCACCGACGCGACCGCCTCGGTGGCATCCTCCACGAGTACGAGCATGCCGCCTGACCTGCCCGGATGTCATTCTCGGCAGGTACACCGTCGAAGGCCAGATCCGCCGCGCCGGCGACAACTTCCGAAGCGCTACCGGCCCCCGGCCAGCCAGCCCCGCAGCGACGCCGGCGCGGACGGCAGACCGTACCGGCCGAGCAGCATCGCCACCATCGGCCCGTCTTCCCAGACCACGCTGTCCACCAACGCGCGAACCGCCGCCTGCTGGGCATCGACGATCCGGCCTGGTCCCGTCGCCCCGGCGTCGCGGCCCCGCCCCGTGGCGTCGTGTTCTGGGAAGGCCGCGTCCAGCAACGCGCCCACCAGTGTGAACCGGTCAGTGCCGGGCACCGTGTCGGCCAGCCGCCGCGCCAGGATCTCGACCCGATCCGTAGCGCTGTCAGAGTCCAGGCGCGCCAGGGTCAGCGCCGCCAGCCCTGACATACCCCCAGCCAGAAACGGCCAGTCCGGCACCGGTTCGGTCGCGTCCAGCAGGCAGGCGTACAACTCCTCGACGAGCGCTCGCGGCGGCCGGGCGGTCAGCCGGGCCACCCCCAGCACCGCCGACCACCGCTCCGCGCGGTTTGGGCCGGCCCGCCGACGCGACAGCGCCTCGACCAATCCGGTGTCGGCCTGGGTGGCACCGCACAGACCGGCGGCTACGCAGGCCGTCGCCGCCACCACCGGGTCCGAATCCCCGGCGATCACGCGCGTCAACGCGGGAACTATCAGGTCGCGCTCCTCAGGGAACCAGGCCAACAGATGCGCGGCGTGCAACCGCACCGCAGGCTCGGGCGACCGCAACGCCGCCACATACACCGCGACACCCGAGCGGACCGCGTCGTACGCCTCCAGGTCCCACCGTGCCGCGCACCGATCGGCCTCCACATCCCGGTAGCGGACGGTCGACTCCCGCGCCCGCCGCTCCTCGCCGTCGACAGCTGCGGCCACCCACATCGACTGCTCATGTTCCAACTCCGCCAGCGTCATGGCAGCCTGGCGGTCCACCTCACGCCGAACAGCGGCAATGTCCGGCGACTCGGTCAACCAGTAACTCTCGTCGCCGATCGCGATCATCCGCAGCACCTGGCAGGCGGCGAACCGGTCAGGCGCCGAAGGATCCGCTACAACATCGATCAGAAACTTCGCGGCGACGGCACTTGCCTCGTACCGCGAACCCTGATGCACCAGACGACCCGCCAACGCCCGATACGCCCCACGACGGACCACCGCATCACCCGACCACAACCCGTGCAAAAGCTCAGGAAGATCTTCGGCCGCACCATGGGCGTCCTCAAGCGAGGCCCAGTCCATTCGCCGCAACGCCGCTATCCGCTCAGCCTCGATCCACCGACGCGGTTGCCGCTGAATGTTGGTTGATCATTTCTGTATTGGGTGGTGCGGCGGGCGTGAGGGAGTCGCCGAT
>NZ_JBSWXD010000230.1:0-7331 GCF_056160425.1 Micromonospora sp. ABR4_055 | reverse complement strand
CCGTCAGCGTGCTGCTGCAGCCGGCGGCGGCTCGGCCCGCCCGGTCGTGGCCGGCGGTGCCGGGGTCCCGGTACGGCTGGTTGCCGCTGCTGGCCGGCGTCGCGCTGGCGGAGGCGGTCACCCGGCTGGCCGAGTTGCCAGCCGCGCTGAAGTGGCCCAATGATCTGTTGATCGACGAGGCGAAGTGCGCCGGGATCCTTGCCGAAGCGGCCCCGGACGGGGCGGCCGGACCGGCCGTTGTGCTGGGCATCGGGCTCAACGTGACGCTGCGCGCCGACGAGCTGCCGCCGCCCGGCAGTGGCCTGCGCGCCACCTCGCTGCAGCTGGCCGGAGCAGCGGCGACCGACCGGGACCCGTTGCTGCGGGCTGTGCTGCGCGGGGTGGCCGACTGGTACGGGCGGTGGCGGGCCGCCGGCGGCGACCCGGTCGCGTCCGGTCTGCGGGCGGCGTACCTGCGGCACTGCGTGACGGTGGGCCGGCAGGTGCGGGTCTCGTTGCCGTCCGGAGCGGCGCACACCGGGCTGGTCGACACGGTCGACGAGGACGGTCGCCTGGTGGTCCGCACAGCCGGCGGCGATCTGCCGGTCGCAGCCGGGGACGTGACGCATGTGCGGTCCGGCGACGCGCCGGGAAACGGTACGCCCGGTTGACCGTACGGGTGGCGGTCAACCGCTACGGTCACCCCGGCGGCCGGTGTACGGACCGCCGGCCGGGTCCCCTGCCCGGCCCGGGCTAGGAGGTTGCCGTGGCATTTCCCGAAGACATGCTCACCGCGGACGAGCATGTCGTGTTGCACCTGCACCCGCACTGGAAGGCGCTGGTCCGGCCGGTGGCGGTGACGGTGCTGGCGGTCGCCGCCGTGGTGGCCGGGTTCCTGCTGCTGCCGGAGAGCACCGCAGCCTCCGTCGCGTGGTACGTGATTCTCGCGCTTGCGCTGGTCGCGGTGCTCTGGTTCGCCGTCCGGCCGTTCGCGGTCTGGCGCAGTACGCACTACGTGTTCACCAACGAGCGGGTGGTGCTGCAGCACGGGGTGTTCTCCCGGGAGCGCCGGGACATCCCGTTGAACCGGGTCAACGACCACTCCATGACGCAGCGGTTCAACGAGCGGCTGCTCGGCTGCGGGACGTTGACCATCGAGTCGGCAGGTGAACGCGGTCAGACCGTGCTGCCCGACCTTCCGGGGGTCAGTCAGGTGCAGACGCAGCTCTACGAGCTGGTCGAGGCGCACCACGATCTGCACAGCCTGGGCGACGGTGAGCTGCGGGAAATTCTCGACGAGGCACGCACCGGGCCGGACCAGGCAGCCCCGGCGCGACCGGACAACGCCTCGCCCGGCCGCTGACCGGGCGACGGCTGGCCAGCACTGCCGAGCGGGCCTGGCTCGCTGGCCAGCCGGGTCAGGTCGTCGGCCCGGCGCCGCGTAGCGCGAACCAGCCACGGAACCGGGTGCGCAGCACCTCGCGCTCCGGCCGGTCGTAGGTGTCGAGCCGGGTCAACGACCCCAGCAGGGTGACCGTGCCCAGGCCGGGCCGGGCGTCGGACAGCTTCCTGGTGAGCACGTCCAGCCGCCCGGCGAGCCGGTCACCGGCGTACACCGGGGCCAGCCAGCGCAGCTCCTCCAGGCCGGGGGAGGTGTCGGCGGCGGCCCGGGACAGCACCGCGTCCACGTACGCCCGCATGAACAGGCTGACGGTGAAGAATCCGCTGGCGATCACGGTGCCGTACGGGCTGGCCTGGGCGAGGTCCGGCTCGACGTGGTACCACTGCGGGTCGAAGCGTTCGGCGAAGCTGACCATTTCGACGCCGTCCACGGTGGTGATGCCGAGGTCGAAGGAACCGCCCGGGGCGAGATCCTCGAAGAACAGGTCGGCGTCAGCACCGGTGCCGGAGCGCACGGTCGTCGGTCAGCGCCTGGCCGGGCGGGTCGCTGCGGCGATCTCCGCGTCCAGTTCGGCGGTGATCTTCGCGTCGAGCTCGGCGGCGAGTTCGGCGTCGAGCTGGTTGGCCAGAGGTGCCGTGCTGTCCGGGGCCTGCATCGACTGGCTGGTCGGTGGCTGCCCGTCCCGCTGGATCTGCTGCGGGACCGGGCCGCGCGCCGCCGGTCCGGTCCCGGCCCCGGTGGTCGGGCCGGTTCCGGTGGTCGGGTGGGCGGCGGGTGCCGGGCGGAAGACGAACGTGCGGTACGCCCAGAAGCGGAAGATGGTGCCGAGCACCAGTCCGATGATCTTGACGATGTTCAGGGCCAGCAGCCCGCTGATGCCGAAGCCGTACTTGGCCAGCCCCAGCACCCCGACCTCGATCGCCAGGCCGGTGAGGTTGAACAGGAAGAAGAGCACGTACTCCCGCCGGATGGCCGACTTCGGCCGGTCCCGGTAGGTCCAGTGGCGGTTCATGAAGTACGAGCTGGTGGTCGCCACCAGTGCGGCGACGACAGTCGCCTTCAGTTGACCGTCGGCGAGCACGGTCAGTGCCAGAGCGTTGAACACCGCGAAGTTGACCACGGTGTTGATGCCACCGACGGTGCCGAACTTCAGCGCCTCGCGGATGAACCTCTGCCAGCGCTCGGGCAGAAGGCGAAGTATTCGCATCAGATCACCATACGGCAGGTCGACGGGCCGTTCGGGTTGACTGGCGGGTAGGGCGGCACCGGGTGGGGCTAGTCGCGGTCGCTGGCGGCGGCCGCCACCGCGGCGGGTGCCGCGACGGTGAACACGAACCTGCGGTACGCCCAGAACCGGAACAGGGTGCCGACCGCCACGCCCACGATGTTGGCCGCGATGTTGTCGGCGAGCAGCGTCTGGAACACCCCCGGCCAGATGCTGCCCAGCCCGTAGTGGCTGATCCCCAGACAGGCCAGACCGATGCCCAGGCCGACGGCGTTGAAGAAGAAGTAGAGGCCGTACTCGCGGGCCAGTCCGGACCTGACCGAGTGCCGCCAGGTCCAGAAGCGGTTGCCGACGAACGCCACCGATGCGGCGATTACCGTCGACAGCGTCTTGGCGCTGAGCGGGCCCAACCCGAGCAGGCTTGAAGCGACGTTGAACAGGGTGATGTCGACGATGAAGGCGATCCCGCCGACCACCCCGAACTTGCCGATCTCGCGGACCAGCAGACCGAACCGGTCCCGGAGCCGGCGGATCAGCCCCGGACTGGATGCGGGCGCGGACGGCTCGCCGGCGGCGTGGACGGGCACGTGGTCGAGCGTAGCGGGTTCCCGCCCGCCGATGTGTCGGCACCACCCGAGTTTCCCGGCCACCCCCACGCTTCCGGCACTCGAGTTCTGAACACGCAGAGTGATTGGGGTTGGAGTCGGTCGAGAGCCGGAGGATTTTGCGTACAACTGCGCGTGGGAGCGAGAAACAACTCGTCAGATTGCATGCGCCGATAACTTGTGCACTTCTTCACAAGCTCCTCGGCTGCCCTGAACGATCAATCGGCTTACCCTGAGTCCAACTCCCGGACTTGTAACCCGGCGGCTGGGCCCGACCATCCGCCGGTGCCGTGCACTCCAGGAACGAGGTCAGCGCCGACCACGAGGAGATCGCCATGACTGCAACGGCCACCGCGTCCGTACCGTCGAACTTCCCCAGCCCCGCCCCGACCAGCCACGCCCGCCTGCTCGACTGGGTCCGGCAGATCGCCGACCTCACCACACCGGACCGGGTCGTCTGGGCCGACGGTTCGCTCGCCGAATGGCACCGGCTCACCGACGAACTCGTCGACTCCGGCACCCTGGTCCGACTGGACAGCGAACGCCGCCCCAACTCGTTCTGGGCCCGCACCGACCCGACCGACGTGGCCCGGGTCGAGGAACGTACCTTCATCTGCTCGCCCGACGAGTCCGACGCCGGACCGACCAACAACTGGGTGGACCCCGCCGAGATGAAGCGGGTGATGACCGAGCTGTACCGGGGGTGCATGCGCGGCCGGACCATGTTCGTGGTCCCGTTCTGCATGGGCCCGTTGGACGCCCCGGAGCCGATGTTCGGGGTGGAGATCACCGACAGTGCGTACGTCGTCGCCTCGATGCGGATCATGACCCGGATGGGCGCCGAGGTGCTCGCCGCGATGGGCGACGACGCCGAGTTCGTACCGGCCCTGCACTCGGTCGGCGCCCCGCTGGAGCCGGGCCAGGCCGACGTGCCGTGGCCGGCCAACGAGATCAAGTACATCTCGCACTTCCCGCAGACCCGGGAGATCTGGTCGTACGGGTCCGGCTACGGCGGCAACTCGCTGCTCGGCAAGAAGTGCTACGCGCTGCGGATCGCCAGCGTGATGGCCCGCGACGAGGGCTGGCTGGCCGAACACATGCTGATCCTCAAGCTGACCGCGCCGGACGGGCGGGTCCGTTACGTAGCCGGCGCGTTCCCGTCCGCCTGCGGCAAGACCAACCTGGCCATGCTGGAGCCGACCATCCCCGGCTGGAAGGTCGAGACGATCGGCGACGACATCGCCTGGATGCGGTTCGGCGACGACGGCCGGCTGTACGCGGTCAACCCTGAGTACGGGCTCTTCGGCGTCGCCCCCGGCACCGACTGGCGGACCAACGCCAACGCGATGCGGACCCTCGACCGGGGAAACTCCATCTTCACCAACGTCGCGCTGACCGACGACCGCGACGTGTGGTGGGAGGGGATGGGCGAGCCGCCGACGCACCTGACCGACTGGCGGGGCGAGGACTGGAACCCCGACCGGGGCACCGACGCCGCCCACCCGAACAGCCGGTTCTGCACCCCGATCACCCAGTGCCCGATCCTCGCCGACGAGTACCACGACCCGCGCGGCGTACCGATCGACGCGATCCTGTTCGGCGGCCGACGCCGTAACACGGTGCCGTTGGTCACCGAGGCCCGCGACTGGGTGCACGGCGTGTACCTGGGCGCCACCCTCTCCTCGGAGACGACTGCGGCGGCGGCCGGCAAGGTCGGGGTGGTCCGGCGGGACCCGATGGCGATGTTGCCGTTCATCGGCTACCACGCCGGGGACTACTTCCGGCACTGGATCGAGATGGGCAAGGGCACCGACGGCGACGCAGCCAAGCTGCCCCGGATCTTCTACGTCAACTGGTTCCGCCGCGACGACGACGGCCGCTTCCTCTGGCCCGGCTTCGGGGAGAACTCCCGGGTGCTCAAGTGGATCGTCGAGCGGTTGGACGGCACCGGCGCGGCGGTGGAGACTCCGATCGGCAACGTGCCGACCGCCGACGCGCTCGACCTGTCCGGCCTGGCCGTCGACCCGGCCGACGTGGCCGCCGCGCTCGCCGTCGACCCGGCGCAGTGGCGCGCGGAACTGCCGCAGATCACCGAATGGTTCGAGCGGTTCGGCGACAAACTGCCCGGGGTGCTCTGGGCGGAGCTGGACGCGCTGCGGGCCCGGTTGGACGCCGCCGACTGACCGTTGGATAGCCTGCGCCGGTGGCGGCAGTCGATCCCGGTGCGGGCCGCGCCGGACCGGTCCGCCCGGCCGTGCCCGCCCTGCCGCCGCCGGTCCGCCGGCTGGTCGGGTTGCTCGCCGTCACCGCCGCGGCCACCGTCGTGGTCGACCTGCTCAACTGGTGGTACGCCCCCGAGCGGGACATCGGTGTGGCGGTCCGCTCCGGTTGGGCGCTGCTGCGGGCGTTCGGCTTCCTGGTCCTGATCCGGCAGGTACGCCGGGGCCGGGCCGGGGCCCGACCGTTCGGGCTGATCCTGGCGGTCACCACCGTCTTCGCGCTCGGCCGGCTGGTGGTGCCGCGCTCCGGCGTACCGCCGCTGCCCGGGGTGGCCGGGTTCGGCCTGATCGCCGGGCTCTGCCTGGCCGTGGTGTGGCTGCTGTACCGGTCCCCGGCGGTCGGTGCGCAGCTGACCCGGCACCCGGCCCGGTTGGTCCGCGACGGCCGGCGGCTGACCTGGCGCGAGGCCCCGCCCCGGCGGCCGCCGGTCGTCGCCTGGCTCCTCGTCGCCCGGGTCTCGGCCTTCACCTACCCGCCGTTGATGCTGGTGCCGGCGCTGGTCTCGATCGGGGTGCTGCTCGACGGCCGGCTGGTCGCCACCCCGGCGGTGGTGGCCTGGATCGCGGTCGCCACCGCCACCAGCTGGCTGGTGCTGCTGGTGTCGTTCTTCATGCTGCGCGGCCGACGCTGGGCACGCTGGCTGCTGGTCCTGGTCAGCCTCGGGGCGCTCGCGGTCGACCTGCCGCTGTGCTGGTGGCTGCTCGGCGTGGACGGTCTGGTCCGCGACGGCGCGCCGCTGGTGGTGGCGGTGGTGCTGGCCTTCTACGGTGTGTGGCGGGCCGGTCGCGCCGAACGGGGCCGGGCGGCGGGCAGCGCCGAGCCCGGCCGGGGGACCGTCGGTTCCCAGCCCGGCCGGACGGCCGCCGGCACGGAACCGGCCTGACGAGGAGGTCCAGGTGGACGGTACGTCGGTCGTCGACGTCGCGGTGGTCGGCGCCGGGCCGGCCGGTGCCGCCGCCGCGATCGCCGCCCGCCGGGCCGGTGCCCGGGTGCTGCTGCTGGACCGGGCCGACTTCCCCCGGGACAAGCCGTGCGGCGACGGCATCGCACCGCACGCCCTCGACGTGCTGGCCGGGCTGGACGTGCCCGACCCGGTCGCCGGGTTCGCCCCGGTCGGCCGGCTCCGGCTGGTCGCCCCGCACGGCGGGCAGGTCGCGGCCGAGCTGGTCCGTCCGGCGTACACGGTGCCGCGGGCCGTCTTCGACGCCCGGCTGGTCGCCACCGCGGTCGCCGTCGGCGTGCGGCTGCGGCGGCACACCGTACGGCGGGTCACGGTCCGCGACGACCTGGTGCTGCTCGACGGTGAGATCGCGGCGCGGGCGGTGGTTGGCGCGGACGGCGCGGGATCGGTGGTACGCCGGGCGTTGGGTCACGGGCCGAACCCGGACGGACATCTGGCCCTGGCGATTCGCGGCTACGCGCCGGTCGGGGCCGTCACCAGCCCCGGCGAACAGCGGATCGTCACCACGGCGGCCGGTTGGCCGGCGTACGCCTGGGCCTTTCCGATCGGCGACGGGCGGGCGAACGTCGGGTACGGGGAGGTGCTGCGCGGCCGGCCCCTGACCCGTGCCCGGCTGCTGGACCGGCTGTGCGCGCTGCTGCCCGGCACCGACCTGGCGCAGGTCACCGACCTGCGGGCGCATCATCTGCCGCTGTCCACCCGGCGGCCGCCGGCAGGTGCGGGTCGGCTGGTGCTGGCCGGCGACGCGCTGTCGCTGATCAACCCGTTCACCGGCGAGGGCATCTTCTACGCGGTGCTGTCCGGTGCGCTGGCCGGTGCGGCGGCGGCCGGTACGCCGGCGGCCGCCGCCCACCACCACCAGCCAGCGCTGCGCCGACA
>NZ_JBSWXD010000229.1:0-7483 GCF_056160425.1 Micromonospora sp. ABR4_055 | reverse complement strand
CACCGTCGCCGGCCGCAACCCACCATCCAGATGGTCATGCAGCAACACCTTCGGCGCCCGAACGATCTCCGCCAACGAAACAGCCACCATGATCTATTCTTCCTTCAGTCGTTACTCGCCGATGTCGTTACTCGCCGTCGGCCCGGTCGTGCTGCAGCCGGTTCCACACCCGGTCGGAGGTGAACGGCAGGTCGGTGAAGCGGACTCCGGTCGCGTCCCGCAGCGCGTTCGCCAGCGCGGCGGCCACCGGGTTGAACGGGCTCTCACTCATCGACTTCGCGCCCGCCGGCCCGAGCGGGTCGCTGGTGCGGGCGAACAGCACCTCGGTCAGCGGCACGTCGGCGTAGGTCGGCAGGTGGTAGCTGCGGAAGTCGTCGGTGACCACCCGACCCTGGTCGTCGATGTCAACATGTTCGGTGAGGGCGGCACCGAGCGCCTGAGCCACCCCGCCCTCGACCTGCCCCCGGCACTGCATCGGGTTGAGGACGGTCCCGGCGTCCGCGCTGTGCACGCTGCGCAGAATCTGGATCTCCCCGGTGTCCGGGTCGACCGCCACCCGGAACCAGTGCGCGTCGAAGGCCACCGAGCGGTGCGCCCCGTCGGCGTGTCCGTCGGCGGTGAGCGGCCGGCCCGCCGCCGACGCGACCCGGGCCAGGTCGACCAGATCGACCAGCCGGCCGGCGCACCGCACCGTCGTCCCGTCCACCCGGCAGTCCCGCCGGTCGACGCCGGTCGCCCGTGCGGCGGCGTCGACCAGCACCTCCCGCAGTGCGACCGCGGCGCGGTGCGCGGCGGTGCCAGCCACCACGGTGCCGGTCGAGGCGAACGCGCCCGTGTCGTGACCGACCAGTGCGGTGTCCGACTGCCGGATCCGTACCCGATCCACGGTGCTGGTCAGCGCGTCGGCGACCAACTGCCGGTGCACGGTGGTCGACCCGTTGCCGAACTCGGCCATCCCGATATCCAGCTGGTAGCCGCCGTCGGCGTCGAGGGTGACCCGGGCCCGGCCGTGGTGACCGCCTGGTGGTCCGGTGGCGATCATCGCCACCGCCATGCCGTCGCCGACCAGCCAGCCGGCTGCAACGTCCTCCTGCCAGGTCTCGGTCCGGGCCCGCTGGATCAGCTCCAGGCACTGGTCCAGGCCGTAGCTGTGCACCCGTACGGTGTCGTCGTGCCCGACCGGGGTGACCAGCGGATCCTGCGGGCCGATCACGTTGCGGGCCCGGAACGCGACCGGATCGAACCCGAGCCGGCGGGCCAGCTCGTCCACGGCGGACTCCACCGCGAACGACACCTGACCCAGTCCGTAGCCGCGGAACGCGCCGGCCGGAACCGTGTTGGTGTAGACCGACCAACCGTCGACCTGCTTGTTCGGGCACCGGTAGAGGGCCACCGACTCGCTGCAGCCGTGCGCCAGCACCGCCGGGCCGTGGTTGCCGTACGCGCCGGTGTCCGCGACCACGTGCAGCCGGATCGCGGTCAGCGTACCGTCGCGGCGCCCCGCCACCGTCACCCGGGTGTCGAACGGATGCCGAGTGGTCGCCGCAGTGAACTGTTCGGCCCTGGTGAACTCCAGTTTCACCGGTCGTCCGGTGCGCAGCGCGGCCAGCGCCGCCACGTCCTCGACGAGCATCTCCTGCTTGCCGCCGAACCCGCCGCCGACCCGGCCGGCGACCACCCGGACCTTCTCGGCCGGCAGGCCGAACAGCCGGGCCAGCGCCCGTCGGGTCAGGTACGGCGTCTGGGTGCTGGACCGCACGGTCAGCCCGCCGTCCAGCTCCGGCCAGGCGATCGCCCCGTGCGTCTCCAGGTGAGCGTGCTGCACCCGCTGGGTGCGAAACGTCGCTGTGTAGACCTCGTCGGCGTCGGCCAGCGCCCGGTCGACGTCGCCGATCTCACCGTGCACCTCACCGGCCACGTTGTCCGCCGGCCGGGCGATGCCGCTGACCGCCGGATCCACGTCGTGCAGGACAGGCGCGCCCGGGAGCATCGCCGCCGCTGGGTCGAACACTGCCGGCAGCGGCTGGTAGCTGACCCGAACCAGGTCGGCGGCCGTCTCGGCGGCCGCCTCGGTCTCGGCGACCACCGCCGCCACCCGCTGCCCGACGAAGCGGACCACGTCATCAAGGAGCCGGGTGTCAGCCGGGTCCTCGCGCGGGCTCTCGTGCTGGGCGGTGGAGTACCGCAGGTCGGGGCAGTCGTGGTGGGTGAGTACCGCCAGGACCCCGGGGACCCGCATCGCGTCGTCGGTGTCGATGTCGACGATCCGTGCATGCGGCACCGTCGAGCGGACCAGCTTCAGATGGGTCAGCCCGGGAACGTCGACGTCGAAGGTGAACCGGGCGGTGCCGGTGACGATCTGCCGGGCGGCCGGGGCGGCCACGTTGCCGCCGACCGCCGGGCAGCCAGGGCCACCGCCGGGGGTGCCGTCGGCGGTGCCGCTCACGTGCCGTACCCCGTCGAGCGCGTCGCGGATCGCCCGGTAGCCGGTGCACCGGCACAGGTTGCCCTTCAGCGCGCGCGGCAGGTCGGCGCGCTGGGTCTCGTCGAGCGCGGCGACCGTCATCACCAGCCCGGCGGTGCAGAACCCGCACTGGAATCCCTGCGCGTCGAGGAACCGCTGCTGCACCGGGTGCAGCGTGTCGCCGTCGGCCAGTCCTTCGACCGTGGTCACCGACCGGCCCTCGGCCCGTACCGCAGGGTAGACACAGCTGTGTACGGGGACTCCGTCGACGTGCACGGTGCACGCTCCGCAGTCCCCGGCGTCGCAGCCCTTCTTCACGCCGTACCAGCCCTGCTCGCGTAGGAACGTGCGCAGGCACTGGCCGGCGGCCGGCTCCCCGGCGGCGGCGGTGCCGTTCACCACGACGCTCACCGGCTGCACTCTCCGTCGGTGCCGGCCGCGGCCAGTTCGACCCGGACCTGGTCGGCCATCCGCAGCGTGCGGTGCCGCCGCCAGTGCGGCAGGCCGTGCACGTCGTCGACCCAGCCGGCCGCCGCGCATCCGGCGTCCACCCGGTCCAGCAACTCGGACCCGGTCGGCGCCGCCGGCAGCGACAGCACCACCGGGCGGCGGGTGGCCGCGGTCACCGACATCGTCCACCCGCCGGTGTCCTGGTCGACCGAGCCGATGACCAGCGCCGCCGACCGGCCGTGCCGGAACAGCGACGCCCGGCGCATCGCGTACCGGGCCCGGGCGGCCGCTGCCGGTAGCCGGATGCTGCGCAGGAACTCGCCGGTGTCCAGCACCGTCGTACCGACGTCGCGGATGAACCCGTCGGCGGGCACCCGGCGCTGCCCGCCGGCCAGATCGGTGAGCAGGTACTCGACCCGGGTCGCCACCGCAAGTGATGTCATCGGACCGGCCGGCAGCGCCGCGCAGATGTTGCCGCCGACGGTCGCCACGTTCCAGATCTTGCGGGAAGCGAGGAACGCGTCGCAGCAGCCTGCGGCCAGCTCCGTCACCCGATTCCAACCGGGCGGCGGGGCGAACCGGGCGAGTTCGGCGACGGTGCACGTGGCGGCGATCTCCAGCCCGTCGTCGTCGACCCGGATCGACGGCCAGCGCAGCCGGGTCAGGTCACGCAGCCGGTGCACCCCGGGCTGAGGTTGCGAGAACAGGTAGCTGCCGCCGGCGAGCCAGCGGTCGCCGGGGCGCCAGGCGTCGCCGTCGGCGGCGATCACGTCGGAGACGGTATGCAGATCCACAGTCCGCATCGTCCGATGCCGCCGCCGGCCCGGACAATGACGGCGGAACACAATCCCGACCCGCCAATCAGGCAGGTGGTTGGACGAAGCTACAAGGCGTACCGGGGCGCCTTGACCGGGTGATCAGCCGCTGCCCATCGTTGACGGGTGCTTGCCGGAATCGTCCTCGCCGCCGGCGCCGGCCGCCGCTACGGTCGGCCCAAGGCGCTGGTCCGTCTCAACGGGAACCCGTTGGTGTCCCGGGCCGTCGAGACGCTGCGCTCGGCCGGCTGCCGGCCGGTGATCGTGGTGCTCGGAGCGGCGGCCGACGCGGTGCGTGCGAGTGCCGACCTGGCCGGCGCCGTGCCGGCGGTCAACCCTGACTGGGCCACCGGGATGGGCTCGTCGTTGCGGGTCGGCCTGGCGGCGGTGGGCACCAGCCCGGCGGACGCCGCGGCTGTCCTGCTGGTCGACATGCCGGGGATTGGTCCAGCGGCGGTCCGCCGGGTGGCGGCCGGCGCCGACCGGCGGACGCTGGCCGCGGCCAGCTACGTCGACGGGCGGCCAGGGCATCCCGTGGTGCTGGGTCGGGAACACTGGACGGCGGTGGCGGCGTCGGCGACCGGTGACACCGGCGCCCGCGACTATCTGCGGGCCCACCCCGACCAGCTGCGTCTGGTGCCCTGCGGCGACGTGGGCGACCCGACCGACCTGGACCGGCCCGGCGACCTGGACCAGCTCGCCTACCCCCACTGGCTCCGCGACCCCGACCGGCTCCGCGCGGGAGGCGGCGCCTCGGCCCGGACGGCGGCGACCGGATGAACGGGCCGGTCCTCGACGAGGCGATGCGCTGGTGGTACGCCGGTGAGCAGGCGGCCGTCGCGACGGTGACCGCCACCGCCGGCAGCGCACCCCGGCCACCGGGCACGAGTATGCTCGTGGCCCCGGACGGCACGGTCACCGGAAGCGTCTCGGCCGGTTGCGTCGAGGCCGCCATCTACCAGCTGTGTCGTACCGTGCTGGACACCGGCGAGGGGCGGCTGGCGCGCTTCGGCGACCCTGGCGACGAGCTCGTCGAGCCCGGGCTGACCTGCGGCGGCACCATCGAGGTGTACGTGCAGCGGGTGGACCGCGACAGCGTGCCGCAGCTGGAGCGGCTGCATGCGGCGACCCGGGCTGCCCGCCCGGTCGCGGTGGTCACCTGCCTCACCGGGCCGCCAGCCAGCCAGGGTCGTTGGCTGCTGGTCGACGCCGAAGGTCAGTGGGGTTCGCTCGGCGGGCCGACGCTGGACGCGGCTGCGGTCCGGGTCGCCCGCCCGGCGCTGGACACCGGGCGGACCACGCTCGCCCAGCCCGCCGCCGGCACCACCCTGCTGGTCCGCGGCATCCTGCCGCCGCCCCGGATGATCATTTGCGGGGCGACCGATTTCACCGCCGCGCTCGCCCGGCAGGGCCGGTTCCTCGGCTACCGGGTGACGATCTGCGACGCCCGAGCGGTCTTCACCACCCGGCAGAGGTTTCCGGACGCCGACGACGTGGTCGTCGACTGGCCGCACCGCTACCTGAGGGCCGAGGCCGCCGCCGGTCGGATCGACCCGCGTACGGTGCTCTGCGTACTCACCCACGACCCGAAGTTCGACGTACCGCTGCTGCGGACCGCCCTCGACCTGCCGCTGGCCTACATCGGGGCGATGGGGTCACGGCGCAGCGCCGCCGACCGGGCGGCCCGGCTAGGTGCCGTCGGGGTGCCGCCGGCCGCGTTGGCTCGGCTCTGCGCGCCGATCGGGCTGGACCTGGGGGCGGTGACCCCGGAGGAGACCGCGGTCAGCATCGCCGCCGAGATCGTGGCGGCCCGCAGCGGCCGCGACGGCGGACGGCTGACCGCAGGCCGGGGCTCGATCCACGCCGCGGTGTAGGGCCTGCGGCACCCGGGCCTGCGGCACACGGGTCTCAGTCGGCGGTGAGCCGCAACGCCAGGAAGAAGTCCACCCGGTCCTCGAACCGGCCGAGGTCCCGGCCGGTCAACTGCTCGATCCGGCCGATCCGGTACCGCAACGTGTTGACATGGACGTGGAGCCGTTGCGCGCAGCGGCTCCACGATCCGTCACAGTCGAGAAAGACCGACAGCGTACGCAGCAGGTCGGCATGGTGCGCCCGGTCGTACTCCTCGACCGGCCCGAGCAGCCGACTGCGGAACCCCTGCCGGGTGCCGGCCGGCACCCCGGCCAGCAGCAGTGAATGCGACGCCAACTCACCGGCGGCCACCACACTGACCGGACCGGTCGCGGTGCTGGTGGCGGAACGGTGCGCGTGCAACGCCTCTTCGACCGCTCCGCCCAGCCCGGCGGCACCCACGCTGGCGGCGGAGACGCCCAGGACGAGCCGGCCGCCGCGCAGTCCCGGCACCATCCGGTCGGCGGCGGCGACCAGTGCCGACCCTATGGTGCCGGCGGCCTGCGGAGCCAGCGCCAGCACGGCGAGCGCTCCGCAGGGCAGGTCGGGTTCGAGGACGGTGACCGCCCGGTCGGGTGCCAGCCGGCTGAGGAACTCGTCGACCACGGCGACGGTCAGCGTCGCCGGTGCGCGCATCTCGTCCAGCGTGGCGGCGACCGCGACGAACGTGGCATCCGGGTCGAGCCGGGCGGCCAGCAGCGCGGCCCGCAGCCCGGCGAGGTCCCCCGGCGCCCGCAGCGCCGTTCGCAGTTGGCCGGCCAGCCGCGCCTCCACCCGGGCGGCCTCGTCCAGGTGCGCCCGTTCGAGCGCCACCACGCTGGTCAGTTCGTCGACCGTGCCGGGCAGTGTGTCGAGCGCGCCCCGGCAGGCCACCAACCAGGCTGCCAGCCGGTGCTCGGCTCGGCCGGGAACCCCGAACACGGAGAACCGCGCGCCGTCGACCGTCACCGTCGCGGGCAGCCGCTGCGCGGTCAGGAAAGCACGGCTCAGCGCCTCGGCGACCGGATCGGCCAGCTCGGCCGTGCCGGCTACCACCCGGCCGCTGGTGGTCAACGTCCAGCAGTCGGTCTCGACCGCAGCGGCCACTGTCGGCAGCAGATCGGTCAGCCGGGCACCGGCGGCCATCGCGGCGACCAGTCCGCGCTGGCGGCCCAGCACCGCCGCCAGTGAGCTGGCCCGCTGCGCCCACAGGGTCGGATGGACGTCGTCGATGATGTCGCGAAACGACACGTCGGCGGGCACCTCGAACAGCGGTAGCCGGTGCCGGCGACAGGCGGCGACCAGGTCGCGGGGCACGCTGCCGTGCAGCGCCTCACCCGCGCCCAGCGCGGTCACCCCGGCGGCGGCCAGCGCCGCGACGAAGACCTCGGAGTCGTCCGGCCCCTGGTGCCACATCAGGCCGGTGAGCACCAGATCTGCGGTGGCCACGTAGCGGCCCGGGTCGGGCAGGTCGATGACGTTGACCCGGCCGACGGTGCGGTCCCGACCGTCGTCGCCGGTCAGCGGCACCAGCTTCAGGTGGGCCTTGTCGAGCACGTCGGCCAGCAGCACGGGGGTCGCCTCCGGTCACGGTGATTGGATGAATCTCCAAAAACCGTACGGTGACGATGTTTCGTCTTTGGTTCCTGCGCCGCTATCGGCCGGCTCGCCGCAACTGCTTGACTGCTGCTGTCCAGCGAAAGGGGACCGGATTGGACCGCGGACTCGACGTGTTCAACACGCTGCCCGCCGATGACGTGCGGGAACTGCTGCTCAGCTGCTGCGCCGCGCCCGGCTGGGCCGCCGCCGTGACGGGCGGGTGGCCGTACGCCTGTTTCTTGTGCACATCTTCGAGCCCACGAGA
>NZ_JBSWXD010000228.1:0-7484 GCF_056160425.1 Micromonospora sp. ABR4_055 | reverse complement strand
GGTCCAGCCGTCGCCCCGCAGCCCGGAGACGATGCCGGGCTGCCACCGGCGGTCGGCGACGACCTGCTGCGCGCCGCCGTCGACCTGACCGACCGCACCCTGCCGGCCGCCGCCCGCGACTACGCCGTCGCCGCCGCCGGCCTACTCGAAGCCGACGGCGGCCTGCTCGCCCCGGCCCGCGCCCGGCTCACCGGTGCCCCCGGCATCCCCAGCACCACCACCGCCGTGCTGGACTGGGTGGCCCGGGAAGCCGCCTGGCTCGACGGCCAACCGGACCAGGCCACCACCGGGGCACCCCACGCCCCCGTACCGCCGCTGGTCGACGGGCTGCGGCGGATCACCGCCCACTGGGCCGCGCACGACGGCGCCGGACCCGCCACCCCGCCGGACGGCACTCCGGCGGCGGCGTTTCCGCCGCCGGCCGCCGCCACCGTCACCGCGTGGACCGCCGGCGACCCACGGCAGTTCGCCCACGCCGCCGACACCTGGCGCGACGTCGCCGTCCGCGAGCAGGTCCGCTGCCTGCTCGCCCATGGCCTGCACGAACCCGACCCCGCTCAGGCGGTGCCCGCCCTGCTGGCCGCCGAGTCCCTCGCCGACCACGCCGGACTGGTCGTCCTGCTCGGCCGGGTCCGCCGCGCCCTGCGCCGGCACGCGGTACGCCGCGACGAACGCGGCCCCCGCAGCGGCGACCTGCTCACCGTGCGGGAACGCGACGTGCTGCGGCTGGTCGCCCAAGGCGAACCCACCCGCCGGATCGCCAACCAACTCGGCATCTCCACCGAAACCGTGGAAACCCACGTCCGCGCCGGAATGCGTAAACTCGGTGCCCGCACCCGTACCGAGGCCGCGGCCCTGGCCATGGAGCCCGACCGATGAGCGACCCGCCGCGCTACGTCCTCGACAGCGCCGCCGACGCCACCACGGTGCTGCGCCGACTGGCCCGCGACGGCTGGACCACCCGGGAAGGGTTCGCCGTCACCGACCCGACCTGGGACCTCACCACCGCCCGGCTCGCCCTGTACGGGCGGGTCCCGGACACCGACACCGTCGCCCTGGTGGTCCTCGCCGCCGCCCGGGGCGCCGCCGTCGTCGCCATCTGCGACCCGGCCGGTGACCTCGGCCGCGCCCTGGTCGACGACCTGTCCCGCCTCGGCCCGGTGCTGCGCCACGCCGAGGCCGACCCGCCGGATGCGGCAGCCACCGACACCGTCACCCTCGTACCCGAGCAGCGGGCCCTGCTGGAACGGCTCGCCAACGGCGAGACCATCGCCGCCGCCGCAGCGGCCGAGTTCCTGTCGCTGCGTACCGCGAACCGGCGCATCGCCCAGGCCCGCGCCGCCCTCGGGGTCCGCACCACCCGCGAGGCCGTCCTCGCCTACCTGCGGCAACGACCGGCACCCTGAGCCGGCGCGGGGCGCTCACGCCCGGTCACATCCGCCGTCAGGTCGCGTCCGGAGCCGGGTCGGCCTGGTCGGCGTCGTCGGCGGCCAGCACGTCGGCGGTCGCCGCGTCCGGTACCACGGCGCCCCGGCCGCGCCGGTGCCGCCGGCTCAGGTCCACCGGCCGGGTGGGGTCGACATGCCGGGGCGTCGCCGGCTCGTCGGGCCGCAACCCGGCCAGGGTGTCGGTGATCGCGTCCACGATCCGCACCGTCGCCCGCTGCGCGGCACCCGGGCGGGCCGGGTCGATCCCGGACAGGTCCACCGGCGGCCCGAACCGGACCGTGACCACCGGACGGCGCAGCATCGACCGCAGCACCGCCCGGACCAGGCCGCGGGGCGCCGCCCACGGCAGCACCACGTGCGCCCCCCACTGCGCCACCGGCACCACCACCGCGCCGCTGGCCAACGCGAGCCGGGCGGTACCGGACTTGCCGCGCTCCGGCCACATCTGCGGGTCCAGCCCGATGCGTCCCTCCGGGTACACCAGGACCACCGAACCGTCGGCCACCGCCCGCGCGGCCGACCCCAACGCCTCGGCGACCGTACTGGTTCGCCGGTCCACCCGGATGTGCCCGGCCCGGCGCATCACCGGACCGACCAGCGGCGCCCGGAACAACCCGCCGGTGGCCAGCACCCGGGGTGCGACCCGCCGCACCTGGCAGGCGGCGGCCAGCACAACCGGGTCGAACGGGCTGATGTGGTTGGCGGCCAGGATCAACGGGCCGTCGCGTACCTCGTCGGGCACGTCGCCGCTGACCCGTAGCCGGGCGACCAGCGCGACGACCAGCCGGGCGGTGACCTGCAGCACCCGCCACAGCAGCGGGGCCCGCCAGCGGGGCGGCGGGGCGGCGGTGTCGTCCATCGACCGTCGATCGTCGCACAGCCGGGCCGGTCGGTGGATCCCGCCGCCGGGACGGACGTCCCGGGGGAGAGGGGACCTCCGGCCCTGGCCGCCAGAACGACAGGTTGTAGTATGTACTACGCTTCGTAGTATCTAGATGGGGGAGCCGTGGACGCGCTCGACATAGCCCGCTGGCAGTTCGGTGTCACCACCGTCTACCACTTCCTGTTCGTCCCACTCACCATCGGACTCAGCCTCCTCGTCGCCATCCTGCAGACCGCCTGGCACCGCACCGGCGACGACCGCTACCTCAAACTCACCAAGTTCTACGGAAAACTCTTCCTCATCAACTTCGCCATGGGCATCGTCACCGGCATCGTGCAGGAATTCCAGTTCGGCATGAACTGGAGCGACTACTCCCGCTTCGTCGGCGACATCTTCGGCGTACCACTCGCCATCGAAGCCCTCCTCGCCTTCTTCCTCGAATCCACCTTCCTCGGACTCTGGATATTCGGCTGGGGGAGACTCCCCAAGGCACTGCACCTCGCCACCATCTGGCTCGCCTCATTCGGCAGCATCATCAGCGCCTGGTTCATCCTCGCCGCCAACTCCTGGATGCAGAACCCCGTCGGCTACCGCATCAACCCCGACACCGGCCGCGCCGAACTCACCGACTTCATCGCCGTACTCACCAACAAGGTCACCCTCATCACCTTCCCGCACACCCTCGCCGGCTGCTTCATGGTCGCCGGCGCCCTCGTCCTGGCCGTCGCCCTCTGGCACCTCGTCCGCCACCCCGACGGCCCCGACACCCCCGCCTTCCGCACCGCCACCAAACTCGGCGCCTGGACCACCATCCTCGCCACCGCCGCCGTCATCGGCACCGGCGACATCCAAGGCAAGATCATGACCCAGGTCCAACCCATGAAAATGGCCGCCGCCGAAGCCCTCTACACCACCGAAAGCCCCGCGTCCTTCTCCATCGTCACCGTCGGCACCCTCGACGGCAGCCGCGAAATCTGGACCCTCAAAATCCCGTACCTGCTGTCCTGGCTGTCCACCGGCGACCCCACCGGCGAAGTCCAGGGCATCAACGACCTGCAGGCCCAGTACGCCGCCCAGTACGGCCCCGGCAGCTACACCCCGATCATCCCCGTCACCTACTGGAGCTTCCGCTTCATGATCGGATTCGGCCTCGCCACCGCCGCCATCGCCCTCTGGGCCCTCTGGACCACCCGCCGCGGCCGCACCCCCACCAGCCGCTGGCTGCTGCGCGCCGGCCTCACCCTGCCCGTCCTGCCCCTGCTCGCCAACACCTTCGGCTGGATCTTCACCGAAATGGGCCGCCAACCCTGGATCGTCTTCGGCGAAATGCTCACCCGCGACGGCGTCAGCCGCAGCGTCTCCCTCACCGAAGTCGTCACCTCTTTCACCGCCTTCACCCTCATCTACGCCACCCTCGCCGTCATCGAAGTCAAACTCCTCATCCGCTACGCCCGCAACGGCCTACCCGACCTCACCGACCCGCCACCACCGGACGACACCGACGACACCACCACCGACCGGCCCCTCGCCGCCACCCACTGACCACCAACCGGAGACCCCTCGTGGAACTCACCACCGTCTGGTTCGGGCTCATCGCCGTCCTGTTCACCGGATACTTCATCCTCGAAGGATTCGACTTCGGCGTCGGCGTCCTCGCCCGCCTCATCGGCCGCACCGAAACCGAACGACGCGCCGCGCTGAGCACCATCGGACCCGTCTGGGACGGCAACGAGGTCTGGCTCATCACCGCAGGCGGCGCCATGTTCGCCGCCTTCCCCGAGTGGTACGCCACCCTGTTCTCCGGCTTCTACCTACCGCTGCTGCTCATCCTCATCGCCCTCATCCTGCGCGGCGTCGCCCTCGAATACCGTGACAAACGCCCCGAAACCCACTGGCGGACCCGCTGGGACAACACCATCCTCGCCGGCTCCGTCATCCCCGCCGCGCTCTGGGGCGTCGCCTTCGCCAACATCGTCGCCGGCGTACCACTGGACGCCGACCACGAATACACCGGCACCCTGCTCACCCTGCTCAACCCGTACGCCCTGCTCGGCGGCGCCACCACCACCGCGTTGTTCATCACCCACGGCGCCGTCTTCCTCGCCCTCAAGACCACCGATCACCTGCGCCACCGCGCCCGCCGCGTCGCCAGCTGGACCGGCCTGGCCGCCGTCGCCCTCGCCGGCACCTTCCTCACCTGGACCCTCACCATCCGCGCCAACCCCACCGCCGTCGCCCTCGCCGTCACCGCGGCGCTCGCCCTCGTCGCCGGGCTGGCCGCCAATCAGGTACGCCGCGAAGGATGGGCCTTCACCGGCACCGCCACCGCCATCGGCCTCGCCGTCGCCGCCCTGTTCGCCACCCTGTTCCCGACCGTCCTACCGTCCACCACCGACCCCGCCGGCACCCTCACCACCACCAACGCCGCGTCCACCCCCTACACCCTGACCATCATGACCTGGGTCGCCGCCGCGCTCACCCCCGTCGTTCTGCTCTACCAGGGCTGGACCTACTGGATCTTCCGCCGCCGCGTC
Source organism: Micromonospora sp. ABR4_055 (assembly GCF_056160425.1). Classification (NCBI taxonomy): domain Bacteria; kingdom Bacillati; phylum Actinomycetota; class Actinomycetes; order Micromonosporales; family Micromonosporaceae; genus Micromonospora; species Micromonospora sp. ABR4_055. The sequence continues at coordinate 2,619 of NZ_JBSWXD010000228.1, read as the reverse complement.
AGCGTCACCGACCAGCCCAGCCACTGACCCGCGCCACGTCGACCTGTCGCTGGCGAAGCCGTCGCGCACCGTCGATGCCTGCTGGACCATCCGCCGTGTCGAGCGGACACCGACGGTGCGCGACGACGTCAACCGACCTCCGGCAACTCCGCCAACCGTGCCTCCACCTCAGCCAGCTCCGCCCGCAACTTCTCCGCCTGCCGCTGCGCCTCGGCCCGCTCCGCCGCCAGGATCTGCTCCACAGCCTCATGGACTCCCGGCACGTCCACCAACGCCACCATCTTCAACGCCTCGGCCGGCCGGACCACGTACGGCTTCGCCAACGCCTTCGCCCCCTGCGTCGCCGCCACCGTCCACTCGCCGTCGGTGTACGCCAACGTCACCGTCAACCCGGCCGGCGCCTTCGGCTTGGCAGCCTTCGCCGCCCGCCGCACCGGCTTGTCCGTACCAGCATCCACCGTGGACCCCTCCGTGTCCTCCCGACGCGCCACCGGTGGCACCGGCGGCGGCTCACCCAACTTGAACTCCGGCTCCGCCACCGGCTCCACCGGCTCCGGCTCCGGTTTCGACTCCGCCCGCCGACCCGCCGCGCCCCGCGGCGCCACCACCAGATCAGCGGGGGAGAACGGCAACTCGTCACGACCGAACCGCACCACCACCCACTCGTCGGACACCGCCGGGTCACCCAGACCCACCACCTGACCGACCTGACCGGCGATCTGCCCCGCCGACTCGGTGAACATCACCTTCGGCTTACGGCCGGCGGACACCGCCTCCCGGATCACCCCCAGCTCCTCATCCGACAACCCACCCGCAACAGCACCCGCGGCAGCCATGACACCCTTTCCGTACACCTGTTTGAGTGCTGACCTTCCTACCAGCCGCCGCCGACACCGTCGACCGCGACCCCACCACCCACGATCACCCCGGCCCGGCAGCACCACCCCACACCCCACGCACGCGGTCAGCCACGAACAGACCCTGCCGGTACCCGGCCCGCGCCGCCCCCGGCCGCCGTGCCGGATCCAGCAGCCGCCGCCCGATCGCCCGCCGCGCCCACCGGTCCGGCGACACCACCACCACATCCGCCGACAGCGCCGCCACCTGGCGCGACACCGGCCGCAGATGACCCAGCCCCCAACTGATCGGCGCCAGCACCACCACCGACGAGAACCCGGCGGCCAGATCCGCGTTCGTCGCCGACCGCATCCCACCGTCGACGAACCGCCGACCACCGATACGCACCGGCGGCCACACCCCCGGCACCGCACAACTCGCCGACACCGCATCCACCAGATCCGCCCCGCACCCCGGACCGCCGAACACCACGAGTTCCCCCGAGTCCGCGTCCACCGCCGTCACCCACAACCGCCGCCGCGGCCACGACCACGACGGCAACGCCTCCTCGAACACCGGCCGCCGTGACACCCCCGACCTGGCCGCCGACACCGCGTACCGGCCGATCCTCACCCGCGCCCGGCGGCCGTCCCGGGCAGCCACCGCCGACCACAGCAGACACGACACCGCACCTGGCCCCATCCGGTCCGGCGACGACTCACCCGGCACCAGTTGCCCCGCGTACAGCCGCGCCAGATCCACGCCGGAACACAGCTGCGCGCCCACCACCGCACCGGCCGACGTCCCGATCACCAGATCGGCCCCGCCCAGCTCGACCCCGGCGCGCGCCAGCCCGGACAACACCCCGAGCTGCCAGGCCACCCCGGTCACCCCGCCGCTGCCCAGCACCAACGCCCGCGTACCCGCCACGCCATGTCTATTGCCCGCCACCGCCGCCGGTAACGTCACCGGCGGGCCCAGACCCGACACGGACAGCAGGGGAGAGGAGTGCCGGGATGACACCGGTCACCGTGGTCACCGGCGGCAGCCGGGGGATCGGCGCCGCGACCGTACGCCGGCTCGCCGCCGCCGGACACGACCTCGTCATCGGCTACCGGACCGACGCCGGCGCCGCCGAAACGGTACGTGACGACGTCGAAGCGCTCGGCCGGCACGCCGTCACCGTCGCCGTCGACACCACCGACCCCGACGCGGTGACGAGCCTGTTCGACGACGCCGCCGAACTCGGACCGGTCACCGGACTGGTCAACAACGCCGGCGTCACCAGCCGGATCGGCCCGTTCGTCGACCTCACCGTCGCCGACCTGCGCCGGGTCGTCGACGTCAACCTGGTCGGCTACGTCCTGTGTGCCCAGCAGGCCGCCCGTCGGATGTCCGCCGGCGGCGCCATCGTCAACGTGTCGTCGGCCGCCGCCACCCTCGGCAGCCCCGGCGAGTACGTGCACTACGCCGCGGTCAAGGCCGCCACCGACGCGTTGACCGTCGGTCTGGCCAAGGAACTCGGCCCCCGTGGCATCCGGGTCAACGGCGTCGCGCCGGGCACGGTGCTGACCGGCATCCACGCTCTGTCCGGCGAACCGGACCGGCCGGCCCGGGTGGCGCCGGTAGTGCCGCTGCGCCGGGCGGGCCGGCCCGAGGAGATCGCCGGCGCCGTCGCCTGGCTGCTCAGCGACGAGGCGTCGTACACCACCGGGACGGTACTGCGGGTCGCCGGCGGAAGGTGGGGGCCCCTCCGGGGGTTGCAAGCCACCGCGTGCGACA
>NZ_JBSWXD010000227.1:0-7649 GCF_056160425.1 Micromonospora sp. ABR4_055 | reverse complement strand
TCTCAAAGAACAAACACACACCAGCAGAACCACCCACACCAAGCAGGCAACCCCACCAGGGCCATCCGTCCCACCCGACTTCCGCCGGGCAACTTCTCTACCCTACCCGGTTGGGTTCGCGTTGTCAAGAGCTAGTTTCAACTCTCTCGCACCACCCGGATTCCCCCGCGCTTGATCCAGCCGCTTCGCGGCTGTCTTTGGTCGGGGTGTCCAGCAGACCGGCCCGCCTCGTTACCCGAGGCTCGGCCCGGCTCCCTGCCGGCTTCCTACCTTACCCGGTCGGTTTCGCAATCTCAAGTCCGGCTTGCCGGTGAGTCGCACCGCCCGCCCAGTCTGGTTCGGTGGTCTCCCACCCCATCCTGGCTGTCTGCGTTTCCGGCCGTTTTGTCCGTGTCCCGCTGACAGAGAGAAAGTTACGCGGCGCCGCGGCGGAACGCAAGTTGATCTTGAAGATTCCTGGCGTGTTCCACATATGCACAGGTCAGTGCGGGTGCAACCGGATGGGTTCGGGTCCTGACTCGGCCAGCTGTCCGGCGGCTGACCTACGCGGCGTGAGGTTCCTGGGTACCGGAAATGCCGCGTTGCGGTGCGCCCCTTCGGCGACGCCGACCTCTTCGAGCTGGCCGCCGGTCCCCCGCGCAGCGGCCGACCGTGTAACAGTGGCTCTCATGACTGTCGAAGGACCACAGGCCATCGACGCCATCTCCGCCCTACTGCTGCCGTTCTGGCAGATCGTGATCGGCGCTGTGGTGGTGGTGGCCGTGATCGTCTCGATCCACCGGCTCATCCTTCGCGGGCCGTCCCGGATGACGAAGGCGCTGCTGATCCTCGGCGGCACGATCATCAGCCTCGCGGTGATCGGCGTACTCACCTCTGGTGGTTGACGCTGCGGCCGACGTAGCCGGCGGTCCCGGCGGCACTCGTCGCCCGCCGGCGTCAGAACCGGCGGTTAGCCAGGCTCGGCAGCTCGCGCCGGATGGACTCCACCCGCTCTGGGTCGAGATCAGCGAATACGACACCGGGGACATCCGGCGCCTGGGCGACGACGACGCCCCAAGGGTCGACCACCATGCTGCGGCCGAAACAGGTACGGCCCGGCTCATGCTCGCCGATCTGGCCGGCCGCCAACACGTAGCACTGGTTCTCGATCGCCCGGGCGCGGAGCAGAACCTCGAAGTGGTCCCGCCCGGTGTGCAGCATGAACGCTGCCGGCACCACCAGGACCTGGGCGCCCAGCTCGGTCGCCAGCCGCCGGTACAGCTCAGGGAACCTCAGGTCGTAACAGATCGACAGACCGATCCGGATGCCGTCGCACTCCACCACGACCGGGTCGGCACCGGGTGCCACCCTGCTCGACTCGTGGTAGGAGACCCGACCGGGAATCTCGACGTCGTACAGGTGGATCTTCCGGTAGGTGGCGGCCAGCTGGCCCCCACGGTCGAAGACCAGGCAGGTGTTGAACGTCCGGTCCGGATCGGGCCCGCGTTCGTGGTAGGAGCCGACAACCACCCACATCCCGAGATCGCGCGCGGCGTCGGCGAAGAACCGTCCGACCGTGCCGTCGACGGGCTCGGGGGCGGGCAGCCCTGCCGCGGTGCCGAGGTAATCGACGTACTCGGGAAGCACCGCGAGATCGGCGCCGCCGGCGGCGGCCGACGAGAGCAGACCGTACGCGGTCGCCAAGTTGGCGGCCTGATCGGAGCGACTGTTCAGCTGGCAGACAGCGACACGCACGGCGGTGCTCCCTGGTTGCGTTGCGGCTAGGCCGACTTCTCCTCGCGGTCGCGCCGACGCCGGCCGGTGAACTCCCGGGGCACGATCGTCGGGTTGACGTTCTCCAGCACTGCCTCGCGGGTAATCAGGACCCTGGCGGCGTCCGGGTTGCTCGGCACCTCGTACATCACGGAGAGCAGCACCTCCTCCATGATCGCCCGCAGGCCACGGGCACCGGTGCCGCGGAGCATCGCCTGATCAGCGATGGCCTCCAACGCGCCTGGATCGAACTCCAGCTCGACGTTGTCCAACTCAAACAGACGTTGGTACTGGCGGACCAGGGCGTTGCGGGGCTGGGTCAGGATCCGGACCAGGGCCTCACGGTCCAGGCTGCGGACGTTGGTGATCACTGGGAGCCGGCCGATGAACTCCGGGATCAACCCGAACTTGAGCATGTCTTCCGGCATCACCTGGGTGAGGATGTCGTCGGTGGACCGCTCGGACACTGCCCGGAGCCGGGCCCCGAAGCCGGTGCCGCCCTGCCCGGTGCGCGACTCGATGATCTGGTCCAGGCCGGCGAACGCACCGCCGCAGATGAACAGCACGTTGGTGGTGTCGATCTGGATGAACTCCTGGTGCGGGTGTTTACGCCCGCCCTGGGGCGGCACGTTGGCCACCGTACCCTCGAGAATCTTCAGCAGGGCCTGCTGGACGCCCTCGCCGGAGACGTCCCGGGTGATCGACGGGTTCTCCGACTTACGGGCGATCTTGTCGACCTCGTCGATGTAGATGATCCCGGTCTCGGCCCGCTTGATGTCGTAGTCGGCCGCCTGGATCAGCTTGAGCAGGATGTTCTCGACGTCCTCGCCGACGTAGCCGGCCTCGGTCAGCGCGGTCGCGTCCGCTATGGCGAACGGCACGTTGAGCATCCGGGCGAGGGTCTGCGCGAGGTGGGTCTTGCCGCAGCCGGTAGGCCCGATCAGCAGGATGTTCGACTTGGCGACCTCGACGGCCTCGTTTGCCCCGGGCGCGCCGGCGGCATCCGCCTGGATCCGCTTGTAGTGGTTGTAGACGGCGACCGCGAGCGCCTTCTTGGCGTGGTCCTGGCCGACCACGTACGAGTCCAGGAACTGGCAGATCTCCATCGGCTTGGGAAGCTCTTCCCACTTGACCTCGCCGGACTCGGCCAGCTCCTCCTCGATGATCTCGTTACAGAGATCGATGCACTCGTCGCAGATGTAGACCCCTGGGCCCGCGATGAGCTTCTTGACCTGCTTCTGCGACTTGCCGCAGAAGGAGCACTTGAGTAGGTCGCCGCCGTCGCCGATCCGTGCCACCTACGTTCTCCCTGCGCTCTCGGCCGGTCTCGCCGGCCCTGGCCTAAGGACGGTCTGCCTCGTCAGTGTCGAGCACCTGCCGCCGGTCAACTCCGTCAGACGGTGCATCTCGACGTTACCCGCTGGCGGGGCAAACTCCGACCCCCAAAATCGGGTGTGTCAGAGGTCGGCCAGTCTACTCACTGCCCGGCCGACCTCTGACCGTGCGTCGTCAGCTGGCCGAGCTGCCTGCCAGCACACCCTTCTTCCGGCTGGTCAGGATGGTGTCGACCAGGCCGTAGTCGCGGGACTCCTCCGCGGTCATGATCTTGTCGCGGTCGATGTCCTTACGGACCTTCTCGACCGCCTGGTTGCAGTGCCGGGACAGCATCTCCTCCAGCTGGGTCCGCATCCGGAGGATCTCGCGGGCCTGGATCTCGATGTCCGAGCCCTGCCCGTAGCCGCCCTCGGTGGCCGGCTGGTGGATGATGATCCGCGAGTTCGGCAACGCCATCCGCTTACCGGGAGTGCCGGCGGCGAGCAGCACCGCGGCCGCGCTGGCCGCCTGCCCGAGGCAGACCGTCATGATGTCCGGCCGGACGTACTGCATCGTGTCGTAGATCGCCGTCATGGCGGTGAACGAGCCACCCGGCGAGTTGATGTACATGATGATGTCGCGGTCCGGGTCCGTGCCCTCGAGGGTGAGCAGCTGGGCCATCACGTCGTTGGCCGACGCGTCGTCCACCTGCACCCCGAGGAAGATGATCCGGTCCTCGAAGAGCTTGTTGTACGGGTTCGACTCCTTGATCCCGTACGAGGTGCGCTCCACGAACGACGGCAGGACGTACCGGTTGTGCACCGGAGCGAACCCGGGCGGCATGGTCAGGTCAGTCATCGTCGCCTTCCTCAGTTGCGGGTGCCAGCGCCGGTCGGGACCTGCGTGGCTCCAGTGATCACCCGGTCGATGAAACCGTAGTCGAGCGCCTCAGCGGCAGTGAACCAGCGGTCACGGTCCGAGTCCGCCTCGATCTGCGCCGGCTCCTGCCCGGTGTGGAACGCCACCCGCTCCTGGAACATCCGCTTGGTGTAGAGCATCTGCTCGGCCTGGATGGCGATGTCGGAGGCGGTACCACCCATCCCGCCGGACGGCTGGTGCATCATGATCCGCGCGTGCGGCAGAGCGTACCGCTTGCCCGGCGCACCGGCGCAGAGCAGCAACTGGCCCATGGACGCGGCCATACCCATCGCGATGGTGGCCACATCGTTGCTGACGTACTGCATGGTGTCGTAGATCGCCATGCCCGAGTAGACCGACCCGCCCGGCGAGTTGATGTACAGGTTGATGTCCCGGTCCGGGTCCTCGGCGGCCAGCAGCAGCAGCTGGGCGCAGATCCGGTTGGCCACCTGGTCGGTCACCTCGCTGCCCAGGAAGATGATCCGTTCCTTGAGCAGGCGGTTGAAGACCGTGTCGTCGAGGTTGCCACTGAGTGAGTCACCGCCGCGGGCCTCGCTCACCCGGTTGGGCATAGCTGGGATGTGCAGATCGGTCATGGCAGCCCTTCGCTCTCCGTGCGTCGTTAAGCCCGACATTAACCGTTGCTAACGGGCCGGGCGCCGTTCTCAGGGTGCTGTTCGCTCACAGCGCAGGGGGCCGCGACACGTGGTGCAGCGGTCACCCCGGTTGAGCAGGCGGGTGGTCCGCTACGACGAACGGGCCACCGGCCGGGCAGGAGCATCCCGGCCGACGGCCCGCAGTCGGTCACGCTCAGTGCTCGTGGTTGTGCTCGGCCTCGTTGGCTTCCCGGATGGCATCCATGCTGATCGGGTTGCCGGCGGCGTCCTTCATCGTGATCCGCTCCATCACCAGGCCGAGTGCCTTGCCCCGGCGGACGTCGCCGTAGACCGCTCCCGCCGCACCGGACCGGGCCAGCTGGTCGTAGTACTGCTGAGGCGCCATCCCGGCCCGCTGGGCGCGGTGCACGATCTCGTGGCCGAACTCGTCATCGGAGACCTGCACGTCCTCGGCGTCGGCGAGGGTGTCCAGCAGGAGCTGAATCTTGACCGCCTTCCCGGCCGCCTCGGTCAGCTCCGCGTCGATGTCGGACTCGGACTTCTCCTCGGAACCGAGGTAGTCCTCCCAGGAGGCCCCGATCCGCTCCAGCTGATCGGTCATCGCCTGCTTGCGGTGCTCGACCTCCTCGCGGACCACGCCGTCGGGTGCCGGTACGTCAGCCGCCTCGACCAACTGGTCGAGGGCCTTGTCCCGGGCGGCGTAGATCTGCTCGACCCGCTTGACCCGCTCGACCTTCTGCCGCAGGTCGTTGCGCAGCTCCTCCAGGCTGTCGAACTCGCTGGCCAGCTGGGCGAACGCGTCGTCCAGCTGCGGCAGCTCCTTCTCCTTGACGGTACGCACGGTCACCGCGACGTCCGCGTCCCGGCCAGCGTAGTCGCCGCCGACCAACTGAGTGACGAAGCTCGTCGCCGCGCCGGCGGCCAGGCCGACCAGTACCTCGTCCAGGCCGGGCAGCAACTGCTTGCTCCCGACCTCGTGGGAGAGGTTGGACGCCGAACCGCCCGGCACTTCCTCGCCGTCGACGGTCGCGGCCAGATCGATCTGGACGTAGTCGCCCTCCTGGGCCGGACGCTCGACCGTCTTCAGGGTGGCGAACCGCTCACGCAGCCCGCCGATCTGGTCCTCGATCTCCTTCTCGTCGATCTGCAGCTCGTCGACGGTGACCTCGATGGTGCTGAGATCCGGCAGGCTCAGCTGTGGCCGTACGTCCATCTCCGCAGTGAACTTCAGCGCCTCACCGTCGGTGAAGTCGGTGATCTCCACCTCCGGCCGGCCGAGCGTCTTCACCTCGTGCTCACGGACCGCGGCCAGGATGTTCTGCGGGATCGCCTCCTGGACGGCCTCGTTGAGCACCGAGCCCCGGCCGATCCGCTGGTCGATCACGGCCGCCGGCACCTTGCCCTTACGGAAGCCGGGGATGGTGACCTGCTGGGCAATCTCCCGGTACGCCTTCCGCAGGCTCGGTTCGAGCTCGACGAACGGCACCTCGATGGCGAGCCGGACCCGAGTCGGGCTCAAGGTCTCGACGGTGCTCTTCACAGGCGTACTCCTTGATGCATGTCAGTCTTGTCCGGTCGTCGCTGTCGGCGCCGGGCGCTGCTCGATGCAGCCACCCCCGCCGCGTGGCATGGCACAGCCCATCGAGTGTAGGCCTGCCGGCAGGCCGGATCGTTCTCACCCGGTGCCGAGCCGGCGGTTGACAGTCGGGGTGGCGGGATTTGAACCCACGGCCCCTCGCTCCCAAAGCGAGTGCGCTACCAAGCTGCGCCACACCCCGTGGCACCGGTCATTCTATGCCGTCGGCAATCCGCCACGCCGCCCGGTATCCCGCCGGCTGTCGGATCAGCCCTCCGCGCCGGCCGGCGGGACCCCCGTGCGGCAGACCCGCGACAACTTGTACGCTAGATGGTGTGCCCTGCTCGCCGGGGCGCCTGCGGGCGTAGCTCAATGGTAGAGCCTCAGTCTTCCAAACTGATTACGCGAGTTCGATTCTCGTCGCCCGCTCCATCGGCTCCACCGCAGGTCAGCGGCGCTACTCCCCTTCCGGTACGCCGTCGGCGGTCAGGGCGCCCTGCCCCGGCGCGGCCGGGAGGAAGATGTGGGTGTGCCCGTTGCCAGCGTCGACGTTGAGCACGTCGAGTTGTGTCGCTGCAACCGACCAAGTGGTGACCGCGATGTCCCGCTGACGGCCAGCGAGCTCCAGCAGAGTTCCACGGTCATCCTGTGGAAGGGCCAGCGCCGCCGTGTATGTGTCGACCGCGGCATCGAGCGCCCGTACCGCCGCAGCCAGACCGGAACGGGCGATGTTGACACCGGTGCCACCGGACGGCGGGTTGGCGAAGTCCTCGACCACGTCCCTGGTGATGCCCCGCCACCCTTCGACGTCTGACTGGGGAGCTGCCGGACCGGGCGGTTGGCCCGCCGGCACCGCACCGGCTAGCCCGTCGAGCACTGGCAAGAGGTTCTCCTGCGTACGGCGGGCAAGTGAGGTCAGCTCCACGATCTGGGCAGCGTTCCGCTCCTCCTCCTGCGCCTGCAGCTGCGCGACTCGGTCGTCGAGCGGTGCGGAGTCAGCTGCGTCGGTGGAGTCGCCTGCGGTCACGGCTCCGATCGGCGCAGCGAGTAGTGCGCCCAGCGCGAAAGCGATCACCAGTGGAGCCAGGCGACGAACCAACGGCGTCCCCGGCGAGGCTGGCCGGGTGGCCGGCCGGGCGGAGTCACGGGCACTGCGGCTTCGGCGATCTGCCGGCATGGTGGAGCCTCTCCACTGCTGGTGACGGGTGGGGTCACGCATAGGCTCGCCGAAGGCCGCTACGTCTCGCAGGGTGGGCCCGGCAACGGCCCGCCGAGGCCGGCGCCGAGGTCGAAACCACCCTAACGGACCTCCCTACCGCGCCGCGGGGTACCGACGTGTCGGCACCGCTGGCTGGCAGCACGGGAGCGCCACCGCCCGGGTCGGAATGATCCGCCGGGCATCGTCGTTGTGCATGGTCGCGCCACGCACTCCGGCCCGCAGCCGCCAGGCCCCGGCCAGGCGGCCCGGCGGG
>NZ_JBSWXD010000226.1:0-7743 GCF_056160425.1 Micromonospora sp. ABR4_055 | reverse complement strand
TCCGCCGAGTGTCCACAGCGCGGCGGCGGGGGGCGCCGCCGACGAGGGGTCCGGGGGCGCACCGGCGCGACCGACCACCGCCGGCGGCACCCGGGACGCCGATCCGTTCTGCCCGGTGACCGCCAACCAGTGGTCGGCGGTGCGCCTCGCCACCTCGGTGAAGTCGCCGCCGAACCGGTCGGCGGCCACCGCGAAACCGAGCATCCCCCAGGCCTGCCCACGCGTCCACATCTCGCCGTCGGTCGACGGTGCACCCACGGCCGGTAGTTCGCGTTCGGCCAGCACCTGACCGTCGGCGGCCACCAGCAGGGTGGCGCAGCTCGCGGCGTGGCGTCGGGCCAGCTGCCGGGCTCCGCTCAGCGGCCCGTCGGCCCAGCACAGCAACGCCACCACGGCGGCCAGTGCGTCGATGCCGATCCGGGGCGTCGGTGGTCCACCGAACGCCGACCCGACCGGGAACACACCGGGACCGGCGTCGAACGACCCGGCGAGCGCACGAGCACCGGTCAGGGCGACCCGGGTCGCCGTCGTGTCCCGGCAGATCCGTCCGCCGACCGCGGCCGCCCCGTACCAGAACGTCATGGCCCGGGTCACGGTGTCGTCGCCGGCCCGTGCGGCGAGGCGTCCGGTCATCTCGGTCGCGGCGGCCCGGCAGGACGGGTCGCCGCGGACCGCGGTCCCCAACCAGTGGAGCCCGGCCCAGAAGCCGCCGGTCCAGGACCCGCGTCGGGTGCTCGTCCAGTCGCCGCTGGCCGGGTCGGCGTAGAGCGGGAACCGCTCGCCGACCACGGCACGGACGTGCGGCAGCCGGTCCAGCATCGCGTTCAGCGCGGTCCGGGGCTGCGGTGTGCCGACCCCGACCGGCGGCCGGGGTCCCGGCGGCGCGGTCACGCCGGCACCGGTTCGGCGGCGGTGCGGCTCCTCAGGCGCAGCCCGGCGAGCGCGGCGACGGCGAACACTACGGCGACCGCACCCCAGGCGAGCGGGTAGCCGCCATTGTCGGCGAGCAGACCGAAGCCGGTCGGCCCCACCACGAAGCCGCTGAAGAAGCCGGTCGAGACCAGCGCCGAGGCATGACCGGCCGGAGCCTTGCGGCGCACCACGGCGAGCATCGACACCGCGTTCGCGCCGGTGGCCGTCATCCCCACCCCGATCGCACCCAGCCACACCAGCGGCGTCCACTGCCCGGCCAGCAGCACCAGCGCGGCCGAGACCGCCGCCGCGGCCGACAGCAGTGGCAGTGCCGAAGTCACCACCGGAAGCCGGTCCGCCCAACGGGTCCACCACAGCCGTCCGAACACGCCGGCGGCGCCGAACACCGCCAACAGCGCGCCGGCCGACCAGCCGGCCAGTTGCAACTGCTGTACGCCGTACAGCGGCAGGTAGGTGTTGACCGCGGACAGGCCGGTGCCCAGCAGCAGCGAGTAGCCCATCAGACCGGCGACCTCCGCCGGTGGTCGTGACCACTGCCACCACGGTCCGGCCGGTGTGTCCCGTCGGGGTGGCCGGGGCACCTGCCACCACACCACCGCGAACAGCCCCACCGCGAGCAGGCCGGCCAGTCCCAGCGCCGTACGCCAGCCCGAGGCGGCCGCGACCGATGGCAGCGCCAGCCCGCAGATCACCGCGGCGAGCTGCACACCGGACTGTTTCACCCCGACAGCGGTGCCCCGCCGGGGTGCGGGTACCACTGTGGCCACCAGCACGTTGGTCGCGGGGTTCGCCAGCGCCATCCCCAGCCCGGCGACGGCGACCACCGCGACCAGCACCGGGTAGCTGCCGGTGACCGAGCCCGCCAGGAGCGCGGCCGCGACGACCGTCGCCAACCACAGCAGCCCCCGCCGGGGCCCGACCGCGTCGACCAGCCGTCCGGCCGACAACGACACCACCGCCGCCACCGCGAACGCGACCGTCACCGGGACGCCTACCGCCGCTCGTGACACGCCCAGGTCCTCGGCCAGATACGGGCCGAGCGCACTGACCGCGTACAGCGGTAGCATCGACACCGCCATCGCCCATGTGGTTACCATCGTCGATGTCCGCCACCGCGTGGCCATCCGACGCCTCCCTTCATCGCCGCAACATCAGTCGGCCCGGCGAACCGTCGGGTTCCCGTTATCGTCGCCGGTCGTCGATCGATGATCGACCGACACACCGCGCAGGGCAGACGACAACTGGCGCGTCCCGGCGAGCTGGCTCGCCGAGACGCGATAAAGCCGCCGAGAACGAGGCCAAGGCGCAACGCCGGCTGGCCCAGGCGTACCGGGACAACCGGGCGGTCCTGCAGTACGAGCTGGCGCTGCGCCGGCTGGAGGTGGGCGCTGCGCTCGCCGGCAAGGCCCCGCAGCCGGTGGTGGTACGCACCGACGGTACCGGCGGCGGGGACGTCTCGGCACTGTCCACCCTGCTCACCGCGCAGTTGCTGCCGCGTACCGTTGCGTTGCCGGCCCGCGGCGCCGCCGCGAGCGCAGACGACGCCGACTGATCGACCGACCGAGGTCCGACCCCGGTCCGGGTACGGTGCATCCACCGCACACCGGACCGGGGAGGACGACATGACAATGGACGGATGGGTCGACGGTGGGTTCACCAACCCGGTGCTGCCCGGCTTCCACCCGGACCCGAGCGTCTGCCGGGTCGGCGACGACTACTACCTGGCCTGCTCCAGCTTCGAGTACTTTCCCGGCGTACCGATCCTCCACAGCCGCGACCTGGTCAACTGGACCCAGATCGGCAACGTGCTGGACCGCCCCGAGCAGCTGGCCATCCCCGCGTCGGCACCGTCGTCCGGCGGGATCTACGCACCCACCCTGCGCCACCATGACGGCCGGTTCTGGCTGATCACCACCAACGTGGCGGACGGCGGCGGCAACCTGCTGGTCTCCGCCGCCGACCCGGCCGGTCCGTGGTCGGACCCGGTGCCGCTGCCCGGCGTGGCCGGCATCGACCCCGACCTGGCCTGGGACGACGACGGCAACTGCTGGTGCACGACCGCTGGCGTCGGGCAGGTCCGCATCGACCCGCGGACCGGTGCCGCGCTCGGACCGACCCGCCGGCTGTGGTCCGGCACCCCGGGAGCCCAGGCACCGGAAGCCCCGCACCTGTACCGGATCGGTGCCTACTGGTACCTGCTGATCGCCGAGGGTGGTACCGAACGCGGCCACGGTATCTCCGTCGCCCGGGGCCCGGCACCGGACGGCCCGTTCGAGCCGTGCCCGGCGAACCCGATCCTCACCCACCGCGGCACCGACCTGCCGATCCAGAACACCGGTCACGGCGACCTCATCCAGGCACCGGACGGCTCCTGGTGGCTGGTCCTGCTCGGCGCCCGACCGCGCGGCGGCACCCCCGGCTGGCACGTGCTCGGCCGGGAGACGTTCCTCGCCCCGGTCGACTGGGTCGACGACTGGCCGGTCGTCGGCGCGCTCACCGAGCGGATGACCGCCCCGCGCTGGCCGGCGGAGCCGGTGACACCGCCGCCGACCCGCGACGACTTCGACGGCGACCGGCTGCACCCACGGTGGCTGTCGGTGCGGTCCCGGCCCGCCGACGCCTGGTCGACGAGCCGGCCGCCCGGCTGGCTGACCCTGCACGCGCGCGGCGCGTCGCTCGACGCCCCGGACGTCACCTTCGTCGGCCGCCGTCAGCAGCACCTGTCCTGCCGGGTCCGGACCCTGATCGACCCGGGTGCCGGCCGGGGCGGCCTGGCGGTGCGGATGGACGAGAACCACCACTACGCGGTCGAGGCCGGCGGCGGCGGGGTGCACGTCGCGGCCCGGATCGGCCCGCTGCGGCCGGTGCTGGACGCCCGACCGGTGCCGCCCGGGCCGGTGGTGCTGCGGGTCGACGCCGTCCCGTCGCCGACCTGGCATCCTCGGCAGGGGCCGGACGTGCTGCGGCTCGGCCTCGAAACCGCCGACGGTGAGTTCACCGTCCTGGCCGAGCTCGACGGCCGTTACCTGTCGACCGAGGTCGCCGGAGGCTTCACCGGCCGGGTGATCGGCATGTACGCCGCCACCGGCACGGTCCGCTTCGACTGGTTCGACTACCTCCCGGACCACGGCTGCCAGGTGTGACGGCTACCGCCATCGTCGCTGGTCACAGCCGGGGTGGCAGGTGTGACCGGCGTCCTTGGTGCCGATGATCACCGGTGGTTAGCGTGACCGGATGGTCTCACCCGGCACGGCCCGCGCCGACAGCCCGGCCGGTGTCCCACGGCCGCAGATCCCGCTGCTGCTCGGCGCGGTCTTCCTGGTCTTCCTCGGTCAGATGTCGATGAACCCGATCATCGCTCCGCTGGCCCGGGAGATCGGCCTCGCCGAGTGGCAGGTCGGGGTGACGATCAGCATCTCCGCGTTGACGGTCGTGGCCACCAGCCAACTGTGGGGGCGCCGGTCCCAGTCATGGGGCCGCAAGCCGGTGCTGGTCGCGGCGTTCACCCTGGCCACCCTGACGATGGCGTTGTTCGCGCTGCTCGCCGACCTCGGCATGCGGGGCGTCGTGACCGGCAGCACGTTGTTCCTGCTCTTCGTGGCGTTCCGGGGCGTCGGGTTCGGAGCCGCGCTCGCCGCCGTGCCGCCGACCGCGCAGGCGTACATCGCCGACGTCACCGACGACCAGTCCGCCCGGGTCAGGGGGATGGCCGGGATCGGGGCGGTGCAGGGCGTGGCGATGGTCGTCGGCGCGCTGGTGGGTGGGCTGCTCGCCGGGTTCGGGCTGATGGCTCCGCTGGTGGTGGTGCCGGTGCTGCTGGCCGCCGGGCTGGTCGTCGTCGCGGTGCGGCTACGCCGGGAGCACCGTACCGAGCTGATCGAGGAGCCGGTACGGGTCAGCGCGTGGGACGCCCGGGTGTGGCCGTACCTGCTCGCCGGGTTCGGCATGTTCACCGCGCTCGGCTTCATCCAGGTGGTCAGCGGATTCCTCGTCCAGGACCGGTTCGGACTGGATGCGGAGGCGACCGGGTTGATCGCCGGTACGGCGCTGCTCGCCGCCGGTGTCGGGATGGCGTTCGCGCAGACCGTCGTGGTGCCGCGTAGCGGCTGGCGGCCGGCAAGGCTGCTGCGGGTCGGCGGTGCTGTCGGGCTGGTCGGGTTCGCTCTGCTGGTGCCCGACACGCACATCGCGTTCCTGGTGGTCGCGATGGCCATGATCGGACTGGGTCTCGGTATCGCGATGCCCGGCTACGTCGCCGGTCCGACGCTGGCGGTTCGCCGCGAGGAACAGGGCGGGCTGGCCGGCCTGATCGGTGCCACCAACGGGCTCACCTTCGTGCTCGCACCGACCGCCAGTACGGCGTTGTACGCGGTCTGGGCGCCGCTGCCGGTACTGATCGGTGCTGTCGTGATGGCATGCGTCACGGCCTTCGTCCTGATCCATCCCGCGTTCCGCTGACGCGTCGCGGGCCTCGATGATGCCCAAGGGATCAGCGCGGTCATCGTTGCGCGGCCCTATCCCCGGCGTCGACGAGCAGGGTCCCCCAGGTCGACCCGGCCGGGCAGCAGACTCCCGGTTGTTGACGTGATGACATCTATCAATATGATGTGTGGAAAGCGCTTTCACGCACCTCACCGCAGGCCACCGAGGTTTAGGAGGTGACTCGGCCGACCGGCCGGCACCGGCTGGTCGGCGGATGCCAACTGCTGTCTCATCGTCGAACCTCACCCACCAGTGGTCCCGGTCGTCAGTGGGCGTGCTGCCCGCCGGTAACCGCTGGATCGACCATCAGGAGAATCCATGACTCGACACCTCCGACGGCCGGCGTGGCCGGTGGCGGCCGTGGCCACCGTGGCTCTCACCGCGGGGATGACCGCGGTGACCACCCTGTCGGCCAGCGCCGCCAGCGGCTGCCAGGTCACGTACACCGTCGCCGCGCAATGGCCGGGTGGCTTCGGTGCCAACCTCGCCGTGACCAACCACGGTGCGCCGATCAACGGCTGGACGCTGAGTTGGACTTTCGCTGCCGGCCAGGCAATCACCCAGTCCTGGGGATTCACTGCCGACCCGGCCAGTGGCACCGTCGTCCTGCGAAATGTCAGCTACAACGCGTCGATCCCTACCGGCGGCACTGTGACCGGGGGATTCAACGGCACCTGGAACAACTCGTCGAACCCAGTGCCGACGACCTTCACTCTCAACGGCACGGTCTGCAACGGACCCGTTCCCACCAGCCCGCCACCGACGACCGCGCCGCCACCGACCACCGCGCCGCCACCGACGACTGCGCCGCCACCGACGACTGCGCCGCCACCGACGACTGCGCCGCCACCGACGACTGCGCCGCCACCGACGACTGCGCCACCGGTCAACACGCTTATCGTCGCGACCAACGGAAACGACGCGAATCCTGGCACACTCGGGGCTCCACTGGCGACCCTGGCTCGGGCGGTGACCCTGGCTTCCCCCGGCACGACGATCGCCATGCGGGGCGGCACCTACCAGTTCAGCACCAACGTGCGGATCATGAAGGACGGCACATCAGCCAACCCGTACACGATCACCAGCTACAACCGGGAGCGGGTGGTTCTCGACGGGGAGAACCTGCCGCACACCCCGGCCCCGGTCGGTGGCAGCATCCCCAACCTCGAGCGTGGCGTGCTGCACATGGAGGCCGACCACTGGCGGGTACGTGACCTGGAAATCATTCACGGGCCATACGCCATCTTCTGCCGCGACTGCAGCAACAACGTCTTCGAACGTCTCGTTACCCGCGACAACTACGAGTCCGGCCTGCAGATTCAGGGCGCCGCGAGCAACAACCAGGTGATCAACCTCGACTCGTACGGCAACCGGGATCCACGCAAGAACGGCGAGAGCGCCGACGGCCTGGCCATCAAGGAGGGCTCCGGCAACGGCAACGTGGTACGCGGAGCCCGGCTGTGGAACAACTCCGACGACGGTTTCGACGCCTGGGAGTTTGCCTCTCCGATCCTCGTCGAGGACTCTGCGGCCTGGGGTAACGGCTTCAACCGATGGGGTCTGCCCAACTACAGCGGCGACGGCAACGGGTTCAAGATGGGCGGCGGTGACCCCGACCCGGCAGCGAACCACACCATCCGTAACAGCTTCTCGTTCAGTAACGCGGTGAGCGGGTTCATCGACAACGGCAACCCGGGCACCATCACGGTGGACCGCACCACGGCCTGGAACAACGGCGACAGCGGGTACAAGTTCGCGAACTCGACCTCGCGGTTGACCGCGAACCTCGCGGTCAGCAACGGGGCGGGGGTGTCGCTGGGCAACTCCACGGCGACCGGGAACTCGTGGAACATCAAAAGCTCCTGGAGCAACTCGGATCTGCTCAGCACGGATCCTTCGGTGCTGATCGGGCCGCGCGCCACGGACGGCGGGATTCGGAGCTCCGCCTTTCTGCAACCACGCAGTTACCCGAACCTCGGAGCACGTAGCTGACGGACGGACGGGGAAATCAGCATTCTATAGCAAATGCACCAAATCACCGTACGCCTGGCGGGTCCTGCACCCGCCGGGCGTACGGCATGTTGTCGTCGACGGGTTGGCGATATATCGTCGGTGTATCGACAAAGCATCGTTGGAGGCAGCCATGAAGTTCCACCACCGGTTCCACGGCGGACCGCAGGCATGGATGCGGGGCGGATTCGGATTCCCGCCGTTCGGTCCCGGTCCCGGCCCCGGCTTCGGTCCCGGTCCCGGTCCCTGATTCGGCGCAGGGCCGGGCGGAGGACCGTGGACTGTCTCTTCTCCACCCCTTACACTCCCGACGCCCTT
>NZ_JBSWXD010000225.1:0-7784 GCF_056160425.1 Micromonospora sp. ABR4_055 | reverse complement strand
TGGACGGGGCTTGTTAGGCGGTCGTTGGGGGTGCTCCCCAGGGGGGCGATCGTCCCTTCCCCCCCCCACGGTGGCGGGCCGGCGGTATCGATCGACACCCAGCAAGCTTAACGTTCGTTTGGCCGCGTCCCGTCGTGGTCCAGTCCCAAGACGCGACCCATCACCATTCGGGTCCGCGCGACATCGGTGAGCAGCGCGGTGTGGTCGACGACCTGATCCACCGCCCCCAGCACCGGCAAAGCCCGCAGCTCGCGGTCACCGATAGCCGACCACAGGGCCCGGGCGAACCTGTCCGCGTCGAGCACCAGGTACGGCCGGTCCCGGAACGGCCGTACCGTCGGCTCCACCGGCGCGGCCAGCGCGAGCTGGTTGGTCCGCACCGCCAGTAGCTCGTACGCCTGACACAGCCGCCGCTGCCGCACGCTCCACCCGGTCGCCGACAACGCCGCAGCCAACGTCGCGCACAGCCCGTCGTCGTCCGGAAGCCGGGCGAACGCGCTGCCCAGCCACTTGTGGTACGGCGGGTAGCAGCGGCCGACCAGCAGCGCCAGCCGCATCAGGTCCCGCACGATCCGGGCGGTCACCACCGCGCCGCCGATCTCGTCGCCGACCTCACCGCACCGGCCGACGAACGGCTCCTCGCCGGCCACCCGGGCCCAGGCCGCGGCCAGCACGTACCGCCAGATGTCCGGTGGGTACCAGGCGAGAACCGCGCGGCGACCGGTAAGCCCACCGGTCGGTCCGGCCGACCGGGCCACCACGTCCGGCAGGGCGTCGTGGAACACGTCCCCGGCGGTGAACTCGGCGAGCCGCTGAGTCGGGGTGGCGAGCCAGTCCAGCCGGCCCGGCCCGTCGGCCGGATCGAAGCCCAGCACCCGCTGGCACCAGGCAGACACGTCCGTCACCGTCACCCCGTGCCGGGCGCCGTCGAGCGCCGGCACGCCCAGAGTGCGGTCGGCGTCTGGCGCGAACCTGGTCGGGAAGCCCAGAAAGGTCGCTGGCAGGTCCTCGGTGACGGCGGCGCACACCTGGTCGGCCAGGCCGGCATCTGTGCAGTCGAGGAACACCTGCACCCGCGGACCCCAGTCATGGTCGCGGGAGCGTTCCGTGTCGAACCCGAACAGCTCCGAACCGGTGTCCATCCGGGCCGCGGCGTAGCGCAGCCGGGGGAACCGGGCGGCGATCGCCGGCGCCACCACCGCGTGGTGAAACCGGCGGCTCAGCTCCAGGCCGGGCAGGAAGCTCATGTCGGCAGCCTGCCGCACCAGCCCGACGGTCGTGCCGGACAACCAGCGGTGTCACCGGGCTGTGCGAGGCTGTAGCGCGTGAACCCACCCGACCCCCTGCTGGCCGTCGACGCCCCGAGCCTGTACTTCCGGGCGTACTTCGGGGTACCCGAGTCCGCCGCCCGCACCGCCGACGGCGAACCGGTCAACGCCGTACGCGGCTTCCTCGACATGCTTGCCGCGCTGATCACCCGGCGGCGGCCGGCGCGGCTGATCTGCGCCCTCGACCACGACTGGCGGCCCGCCTGGCGGGTGCGGTTGCTGCCGTCGTACAAGGCACACCGGGTGGCACCCACCGGCGGGGAGATCGTCCCGGACACCCTGGTGCCGCAGCTGCCGGTACTGCTGGACGTGCTGTCCGCGCTGGGGGTGCCGGCGGTCGGCGTGGCCGGCTATGAGGCCGACGACGTGCTCGGCACGCTCGCCACCCGCCAGGCCGGCCCGGTCGAGGTGGTCTCCGGCGACCGGGACCTGTTTCAGCTGGTCGACGACGACCACCCGGTCCGGCTGCTCTACGTCGGTCGGGGGGTGGCCAAGCTGGAGGACTGCGACGGCGCGGCCGTCGAGCAGCGCTTCGGCGTACCGCCCGCCGGGTACGCCGACTTCGCCGCACTGCGCGGCGACCCGAGCGACGGCCTGCCGGGAGTGCCGGGCGTCGGCGCCAAGACCGCCGCGCGGCTGCTGCAGCGGTACGGCGATCTTGCCGGGCTGGTCACGGCACTGGACGACCCACGGTCCGGGTTCGCTCCCGGTCTGCGGGCCCGGCTGGCGGCCGCCCGCGACTACCTGGCGGTCGCGCCGACCGTGGTACGGGTGGCCAGGGACCTCGATCTGGCGGTCGAACCGGTGCGGCTGCCCGCCGCACCGACCGACCCCGACCGGTTGATGGAGCTGGCGGACCGGTGGAACCTCGCGGGTTCCTGCCGGCGGCTGGTCGACGCGATGGCACGGGGCGCCGGCGGGTCCGGCGGTGCGGACGCTAGCGGGTCAGGCGTTGAACCCGTTGAACCCGCCTGACCGGCTCGACGCGTTCTGTTCACCGCCGGTGTTCGAGCCGCTGCGTAGCGGGGTGAACCCGTTCGGCCGGGCCGGGGTCGGTGGCTGTGGGGTGCTACGCCGCTCGGCGATCCGCGCGTCGAGGTACGCCGCCGCCGCCCGGTCCTCCTCGGTCGGGGCGGACAGGACCGCGTACACCAGGCCGATCACCACGAGCAGCACCGCCACGCCGATCGGTACCAGCAGGGTTGCCGCGGTCGCCCCGTTGAGCACTCCGGTCGGCTCGTGCAGGTGTACCGACATCGCCGTCATGCCGGTGAAATGCATGCCGTTGACCGCGACACCCATCAGCAGCGCGGATCCGGTCATCGCCAGCGGCCGGCGGACCGTGACCGCCAGCCACAGCGCCACCGTTGCCGCGATCACCGCGATCACCACGGAGATGGTCACCCGTCCCGGCGCGTAGTCGATGTCGCCGTTGAGCCGCATCGCGGCCATCCCGGTGTAGTGCATCGCGGCCACGCCCAAGCCGGTGATGACCCCGCCGAGCAGGATCTTCACCAGCGACGGCCGGCCGAAGCCGACCAGGAACAGCCCGAACGCGACTGCGGCGATCGCGATCACCGCGCTGGCGATGGTGATCGCGATGTCGTAGCGGATCTGGGTGCCGGCCACGCTGAAGCCGAGCATCGCCATGAAGTGCATGGTCCAGATGGCGGTGCCGCCGATCGCGAAAGCCGACAGCGACAGCCACCAGGCCCGCCGGCCCGGGGTGTCCGACTCTCGGACCCGCACGGCGCAGATCAGTCCGAGAAACGAACCGAGCACCGACAACGCGTAACTCAGCGTTGGCGTAATGAAGCCGTATTCAAAATGATTGATATCTGCCACGTCCGCCCCCTTCGACCCGAACCACAGGCTGGTACTCCCCGGACCGATGGTGAGCAGCGGAAACGGTCTTCGCAAGCGAGCGTTCGGTTGTTTTGCCGGGCCGTGTCGACATTGTGACGCACCA
Source organism: Micromonospora sp. ABR4_055 (assembly GCF_056160425.1). Lineage (NCBI taxonomy): Bacteria > Bacillati > Actinomycetota > Actinomycetes > Micromonosporales > Micromonosporaceae > Micromonospora > Micromonospora sp. ABR4_055. Next base: position 4,487 of record NZ_JBSWXD010000225.1, on the reverse strand, counting down.
CCGGTTCCGGCGACTACGGTGCGCTGTTCGACCGTCGACCGGCAGTCACCCCGTCGTCTGGTACGCCAGCACGCCGCGCTGCAGCGCGGACACCGCCTGCGCGGCGGTCCGCGCCAGCTGCGGCGACGCACCCCGGGCCTGGGCCAGCTGTCCGAGCATGTCGGCGACCTGCCGGGCCCACCGGACGAAGTCCCCGGCCGGCATCTCCCCGTCCAGGCTGTCCCCGCTGGCCAGCACCTTGGCCAGCGGCTCGCCCCGGGCCCACCGGTAGATCGGCCAGACAAAGCCGAGATCCGGCTCCCGGGTCGGCTCCAGGCCGGCGGCCGCCTCGTCGGCCTCCAGGCTGGCCCAGATCGCGGTGGTGGCGTCCACCGCGGCGGTGACCGCCCCCCGCGGCAGCGCCGCCCGCTCGTCGACGTCGCGGCGGGCCTCGTAGACCACCACCGACACCGCGGCGGCCAGCTCCGCCGGCGCCAGACCGTCCCAGACACTTCGGCGCAGGCACTCGGCGACCAGCAGGTCGGTCTCTGTCCAGATCCGAGCCAGCATCCACCCGGCGTCGGTCACCGTACCGTCCGGTGTCAGGTAGCCGCGGTCGGTCAGCAGACCGCAGACCCGGTCAAAGGTCCGGGTCAACGACCCGGTCCGGCCCGCCACCCGGGCCCGCAGCTCGTCGGTGTCGCGGGCCAGCCGGTGCCGGCGTTCCGCCCAACGGGCGTGCTCCTCCCGGTCCGGACAGCTGTGGCAGGGGTGCCGACGCAACTCGGCGCGCAACTGGGTCACCCGGTCGTCGTCCCGGTCACCGCGCGCCCGCCCCCGGCGGCGGGCGCCGTGGCGACCCAGGCCCGTGCCGGCCACCGCCGCCGCCAGATCCCGCCGGGCCGCCGGTGACCGGTGGTTGAAGTGCTTCGGCACCCGGATCCGGGTCAGCACCTCCGCCGGCACGGTGAAGTCGCCGACCGACACCCTGCCCGCCCACCGGTCCTGGGTCAGCACCAGCGGGCGGGGCTCGCCGAACCCGCCCGCTCCAGGATCCAGTACCACAGCCAACCCGGCCCGTCGACCCGACGGCACCCGGATGACGTCACCGACCCGCAGCCGCTCCAGCGAGTCGACCGCCGCGGTGCGCCGCTGCTGCTGACCCTGCCGGGCCAGCTCCCGCTCCCGGTCGGCAATCGCCACCCGCAGATCGAAGTACGCGTCGAAGTCGCCGAGGTCACAGCGCACCTCGACGCCGTACGCCTCGATGGTCTCGGTGTTGCGCTGCGCCTGCCGGGCCAGGCCGACCACCGACCGGTCCGCCTGGAACTGGGCGAAGGACGACTCGAGCAGCTCCCGGGCAGCGTCGAAACCGACGGTGCCGACCAGGTTGACCGCCATGTTGTAGGACGGTCGGAAACTCGACCGCAGCGGGTAGGTCCGGGTCGAGGCGAGCCCGGCGACGTGCCGCGGATCGACCTCCGGCGACCAGACCACCACCGCGTGGCCCTCCACGTCGATGCCGCGCCGGCCGGCCCGCCCGGTCAGCTGGGTGTACTCGCCCGGGGTCAGGTCGACGTGCGCCTCCCCGTTGAACTTGACCAGCCGCTCCAGCACCACGCAGCGGGCCGGCATGTTGATCCCCAACGCCAGCGTCTCGGTGGCGAACACGGCCTTGATCAGGCCTCGGACGAACAGGTCCTCGACGACCTCTTTGAAGGCCGGCAGCATGCCGGCGTGGTGCGCGGCGAGACCGCGTTCCAGCCCGTCCAGCCAGCCCCAGTAGCCGAGCACCGACAGGTCCTCGGCCGGCAGGCTGGACAGCCGCGACTCCACCAGCCGACGGATCTCGGCGCGCTCGTCCGGGGTGGTCAGCCGCAGACCGGCGGCCAGGCACTGGGCGACGGCGGCGTCGCACCCGGCCCGGCTGAACACGAACAGGATCGCCGGCAGCAGACCTTCCCGCTCGAGGCGTTCGATCACGTCCGCCCGCAGCGGGGGACGCCAGCGCGGGCCGCGACCACCGGACCGGCCCCAGCCCGGCCCGTGGGTACGGCCGTCACCGAGTTCCAGCCGGCGCAGCATCTCCCGGCTGTAGCGCAGCAACTCGGGATGCACGTCATGCTTGCGGGCCGCGTCGGCGTCGTGGAACAGGTCGAACATCCGCCGCCCCACCAGCATGTGCTGCCACAGCGGGACAGGGCGGTGCTCGCTGACCACCACCTCGGTCTCGCCACGGACGGTGACCAGCCAGTCGGCGAACTCCTCGGCGTTGGACACCGTCGCGGACAGCGACACCAGGGTGACCGACGACGGCAGGTGGATGATCACCTCCTCCCAGACCGCTCCCCGGAACCGGTCGGCGAGGTAGTGCACCTCGTCCATCACCACGTACGCCAGTCCGTCCAGAGTGGCCGAGCCGGCGTACAGCATGTTGCGCAGCACCTCGGTGGTCATCACCACCACCGGCGCGTCGCCGTTGATCGCGTTGTCCCCGGTCAGCAGCCCCACCTGGGCGGCACCGTACCGGCCGACCAGGTCGTGGTACTTCTGGTTGGACAGTGCCTTGATCGGGGTGGTGTAGAAGCACTTGCGCGGCGGACCACCGGCCGGCGTGGTACCGGCGCGCAGCGCCAGGTGTACCGCGAACTCGCCGACCACCGTCTTGCCCGCCCCGGTCGGCGCGCAGACCAGCACCCCGCTGCCCCGTTCCAGGGCCTGGCAGGCGGCCCGTTGAAAGTCGTCCAGGTCGAAACCGAGATCGAGGGTGAACTCCCCGAGCGAGGGAAAGGCGGCGGCCTGCGCGGCCCGGCGGCGCGCTGCGGCGTACCGCTCGGCGGGGCTCGACATACCTCAAGATTAATCGCAGCCGGCCGGCGGCGTCCCGGTCAGGGGCCTCGTCACTCCCGGGCGCCGAGGGTCGAGCAGCGGCGGCAGTCACTCGGGTTAGGGCAACCTACCGGGCCGCCGAACCGGCTCGATAAGGTGCAGGCGTGCCGGATCATCCCGAACGCCCCCGCGACGACGTATCCGCCGATCCCGGGTACGAACCGGCCGCCCGGCCGCGACGCCGCCCGGTCGAGGCGGTCCTGTTCGACTTCCACGGCACCCTCGCCCAGGTCGAGGACCCGGTCCGCTGGGTCGTCCAGGGTGCCGAGGCGTGCGGGGTGACCCTGGACCGGGGGCGGGCGACCGTCCTCGCCGACCGGCTGCTGACCGCCGGCCGGGCCGGCGGGCCGCTGCCCACCCGGGTGCCCGCGCAGCTTGCCGAGGTGTGGGCCGACCGCGACCTGTACCCGCAGGCGCACCGGGCCGCGTACACCGGGCTGGCCGCGACGGTCGACAGCGGGGTGGACGGGCTGGCCGACGCCCTCTATCAGCGGCTGCTCGGACCGGACGGGTGGCTGCCGTACGCGGACACCGCCGCGACGCTACGGGCCCTGCACGCCGCCGGGGTGCCGGTCGCCGTGGTCAGCAACATCGGCTTCGACATCCGCCCGCACTTCGCCGCCTGGGGCCTGGCCGACCTGATCGACGCCTGGGCGTTGTCCTACGAGGTGGGCCGCTGCAAACCCGACCCGGCGATCTTCCTGCGGGCCTGCGGGATGCTGCGGGTCGACCCGGAGCGGACGCTGATGGTGGGCGACACCCCGGCCGACGCGGGCGCCGTACGGGCCGGCTGCGCGGCGCTGGTGCTGCCGGCGGCCGACCCGGGCCGGGCCAACGGACTCGCCGCCGTGCTCGACCTGGCCACCGGGGAACCGGACCGGTGATCACCACAGCAGCCGCAGTGCTCCCGGCACGGCGGTGACGGTCACCGGCAGCGGCCCGAGCCGTTCACCGTCGGCGTAGCAGACCAGGTCCGGCGCGTCGATCGTCACCTGGCGGGCCCGGAGACTGCGCACCATCGGGTGGTCGACGTGGCCGCCCCGACGGACCTGCGGCTTGATCCGGATCAGCGTACGGCGGGTGACCGGCCCGGCCACCACCACGTCGAGCAGGCCGTCGGTCGGGTCAGCCGCTGGGCAGATCCGCATCCCGCCGCCGTAGCTGGCGCAGTTGCCGACCGCGACCAACACCGCGTCGAACTCGTCCGGCTCGCCGTCGCACACCATCCGGTAACGGCGCGGCCGCAGCCGGGCCAGCTCGACCGGGACCGCCAGATCGTACCGGCGCGGCCCGGACGGCCAGCGCATCCGATTGGCCCGCTCGTTGACGACCGCGTCGAACCCGGCCGCCAGCACCGCGCCGAACCACCGGTCCGGTCGGCCCGGTGCGGACACCCGGGCCAGGTCGACGGGCCGGCTCCGGCCGACGGCCAGAGCGGCGGCGATCACCGCCGCCGCGCGGGCCGGATCGGCCGGAAAACCGGTGCAGGCGGCGAAGTCGTTGCCGGTGCCGGTCGGCACCGGACCCAGCGGGACGTCGGTGCCGGCGAGCGCCTGCAGGGCAAGGTGCACGGTGCCGTCGCCGCCGAGGGTCACCACCGCGGCCGCACCGCCGTCCAC